>CAYNGG010000087.1:0-11971 GCA_964396575.1 uncultured Desulfobacteraceae bacterium
TGAAAGTCCTTTGTACGGGCAGATCTTTTTCAGGGGTTGGGCCGCACTGGCGTGGATTGTAGGGGCGTCCGGCTGGTCGTCCCTGCAAGCGCCACCCTTCACCCTTCAAATTCCGTGGGCATACCCGCCTCCCGCCAGCGGGTCCATCCGTTGGCCAGGTGGCGGACGTTGGTGTAGCCGGCCCAGGTGAGCTCCCGGGCCAGCTCGATGCCCAGCTCGCAGTTGACCCCGTCGCAGTAGGTGATGATCGGGGTCTCGGGGGCGACCTCGGCCATGAAGTCGCCGATCCAGCTTTCGAAGTCGGCCACCGGGAGGTTGCGGGCGCCGTCGATGTGGCCGGCGCGGAAATCGGCCGGCGGGCGGGCGTCGGCAAAGAGGGTATCCCCGGCCGAATATCGGTCCATCGCCTCGCTCAGGGAGATCTCGCTTCCCGGCTCGCCGGATGACGCCCCGTCGGAGACGGCTGACGAGGCGGGGGTTTCGAAGATCCGGATTCCCGAGGGGCGAAACGAGTTGACCACCAGGGCGGCCGTCACCGCCACCAGGAGAATCAAAGCCGTTTCACTGACGATCCGTCGAGTCATGGGGGCCTTTCTCCTTGATAGTGAAATGGACGCTGTGATAGATTAAACTGTTGATATGTTCATTTTTCTCACCGCCAAAAAGGCAGGTGCAAGGAGCCACACGTGATCCGATCATCCGCGCTGGAAGCCAATCTGGCCACCTATCAGGTCGATGTCACCATTGACGATAAGTACCGGGTCATCCAGGACGCCCTCTCCAAGTATTATGGAATCCAGGAAGGGGTTCTGACCTTTCTGACCGAGCTGTCCCACCCCCATAAAAATTGGGGGTTCATCGTCAAGGAGGCCCGGGGATACGCCCTCAATTACTTTCATCTTCTCGCCGAGCACGAAGCCGGGCCGGCCGCCGCCGACCGGCTGGTCCAGGTCTTTATCGACGCCGTCGGTCAGGCCCGTGAGGAGACCACCCAGGCCGACGCGGCGGACAACCTCCTGTTGTTCGTCCAGAAAATCCTCCGGGATGCCGGCAACGAGATAGATCGGTTCCTCCCGGTGGTTGACGAAGCCTTCCGCCGAATTTGGACCCTGGATGATACCGATTTTTTTCGTTTTGTAAAGAGCCATTACCAGATCCGGAAGCTCGCGGCCCTGCTGCTGAAACGGTACCGGGAGCTGGATTCCGCTCCCCCGGATGACGGGCTGATCGAGACCAACCGGCTCCTCTACCGGTACCTGCGGCAGACTTACCGGTACTTTCTGTCGGAAGACGACCCTCAGCCCTGGTTTCAGAGCGAGGTGGAGGAGACGGATTTGGAGGACCGGCTGGGCGCCCTTTTTGCGGAGATTTCCCACGAACGGCTCGAGGGGCTGATGGCCGACCTTGCGGTTCTGGACCCTGATACGGCGGGGGATCTGACCGAGGCTGACCGGCTGGAGCAGCTCCTCGACTTTCCCGGCTTCGGCCAGATCGCCGAGATCTACCGGGACCTGCCCCGCCAGCTTTTCGACCTGGGCCGGACCAAGGAGCGGGGGAACCGGTGGAAGGTGATTTTCCTCTTTCACATCATGAATCTCCGGGGGCTGTCCGAAGCCCACGAGGACGCTCTCCGGGAGATCAACCGGACCCTGAGCTGGCTCATCGCCCATGAAAAACACTTGAATGTCGAGCGGCTCATCCGCAAGACCTTCTCCATCCTGAAGGCCCGGACCTCCGAGTTCCCTTCCACGGCCCTGAGCTGTGTTTTCAACATGGGCAAGGGGGTTTACAAGACCGACGACAGCGAGCTGGTCAATTTCTTTATTGACTCGGTCATCGACCTGGGGTTCCAGTCGCCCATGATCGGCGGGGTGGGCAACGACTGGCAGATCCGGGTGAATCCGGCGCACATCCTGAACATCCGGATTTGGATGTCGCTCATCGAGCTCAACCCCCGCTGGTCCACCCGGCTCCTGTCAACGCTCATCATCCACCTCACCCTGGAAGGGGTCTTCATCAAGGACACCGATCTCTTTCCACGGGATATCACCCGATTTCTGAACAGCCACATCGAGCCGGTTTACAACCTGGCCAAGCAACTGGCCAAGCTCTTTCCGGTCTATTTTAACGAAATCGGGGCCGAGGGGACCCTCCGGGATATCTCGACCCGGATCGATGAGCTCTGTCACCGCAAGGACCCGCTCATCCACTTTCTCCGGAAGCAGACCCATGTGGAGAGCAGCAACCGGATTGTCGGGTTCATGGAGGCGACGATCCGGTTCTGGCTTACTCGGGACAAGACCCATGTGGCCCCGTTTGTTCCCCCGAGCATCGAGGAGACCATTGTCGAGCGCGGCCGTTTCATTGATGGGGTCCACCGCGTGGTGACGGCCCTGTCCGGGCGGGGGATGGATTTGCCGGCCGGCCTGTTGAGCCTCTCCGATGCCCGACTGGAAAAGATGGTCTCGGAGATCGCCGCCGAAGACGACGCGGTGGATTCCATCGACGCGGAGCGGGTGACCTTGGCCGCGGCGCTCTACCGGCAGCTCCACCAGAAGTACACTCTGGTGCTTTTCGAGTCTGAGGCGGAGCTGGACCGTTACTTCTCCAAGCTCAAGTCGGACGCTTTTCCCGATCCGGACAAGCTCAAGAAGGCCATTGCCGAGCCGGACCTGAAATCACGGATGTTCGCGTTCCTCGACTACCTCGAGGAGCTCAAACGGCTTATCGTCTCGCCGACCACCTTCGAAATCCGGGAGGACATCTACAAAAAGCGCCATTTCACCGTGGACATCCCGTCCATGTACGGCAGCTACCACGAGACCAAGTTCGACGCCCTCGGCCTGACGTTTCGGATCGAGTCGCTGCTGAACGCCCAGTTCGACGACCTCATCGAAAATATCGACCTGGGTCTGGTCACCAAGTCCACCTTTTTTCAGATCTACGACAAGCTGATCCTCTTTGCCAAGGCCCTCCGGGTGGAAGGGATCTCATCCATGGAGCTCGACAGCCAGATCGATCTCCTGATCCATTCCCTGGAGGCCCGCGGCTTCACCTTCACCCAGTATCTCGACATCTTCAAGGGGTTCGCCCGGACCGTCCGGAACATCATCAACGATCATTTCAACAACATCCACGAGGAGAACCTGACCCGGGTCCTCGCCCAGGTCCCGCTGTCGGCGATCCACGACCGCTTCAAGACCGCCGATGTCATCGAGGTCGAAGCGGAAAACGAGGAAGCGGCCCGTCACGCCATCACCGAGATTTTTTTCCGGGAGAAAATCTCCACATCACTGGGGCTCCAGCAGCTCGACCGGTTTTTGAGCCAGATTCTGAACACCCTGTTTCATCAGTCCCAGAAGCTGAGGTCCGATCACCTCCGGCTCCTGCTTAACTACGATCCCAAACGGGCCATGATGTCGATCTTCAATCCCCGGAGCGACGCGATCGGGATCATCTACCTGGGCAACAAGGGGTTCAACCTGGTGAAGCTCCGGAACTTCGGCTTGCCGGTCCCCCCCGGATTCATCATCACCACCGAGGTCTTCCGCTGCCGGTCGATCATCGAGGTTTACCCCCCGGCCCAGGAAAACTTCCGGGATCAGGTGCGGGAACATGTCTCGTCCCTGGAGGAGATCACCGGAAAGTCCTTTGGGGACAATCAACAGCCGCTGCTCCTTTCCGTCCGCAGCGGCTCATCCATCTCTCAGCCGGGGATGATGGACACCTTTCTGGACGTGGGGATCAACGAGGAGATCGCCGCCGGGATGGCCGAGTCCACCGGGAATGCCTGGTTCGCCTGGGACTGCTACCGCCGGTTTATCCAGTGTTACGGGATGGGTCACGGCCTCTCCCGGGACGAATTCGACGCCATTATCAAGACCTTCAAGGAGCTTTGGGACATCCCCCTGAAGAAAGGGTTTCCCGGCGAGATGATGCGGTCGGTGGCCCTGGCCTACAAGCGGATGGTGGAGGAGGATGCCGGGATCGAAATCCCCGAGGAGCCCTACGAGCAGCTCCTCTCCACCATCCAGCTCGTGCTCCACTCCTGGGACACCCCCAAGGCCATAACCTACCGAAAGATCATGGGGATCTCCGATGACTGGGGCACGGCGGTGACCGTCCAGGCCATGGTCTTCGGGAACCGCTCCGAATCCTCCGGCACCGGCGTCTTTTTCACCCACAACCCCCGCTGGCCCGGCGACGACAGCATCCGCCTCTGGGGGGATTTCACCGTCGAAAATCAGGGCGAAGACGTGGTCTCCGGGCTGGTCAACACCATGCCCATCTCCATCAGCCAGCAGAACATCGAGATGCGGGATACCGACACCACCCTGGAAACCCATTTTCCGGAAATTTACAGCACCCTCAAGACCTACGCCGAGGAGCTCATCTACAAAAAGCGATGGAGCCCCCAGGAGATCGAGTTCACCTTCGAGTCGGCTTTCGCCGGGGACCTCTATCTGCTCCAGACGAGGGACATGGCCATCCGGGAGCGAAAAAAGGTGATGACCTTCGACCCCGAGGGGATGAAGGATGCCCAGGTTCTCGGCCACGGCATCGGGGTCTCCGGCGGGGCCATGAGCGGCCGGGTGGTCTTTTCCCTCGACGAGATCGACCATTGGCGGGAAGAGGAGCCGACAACCCCGCTCATCGTGCTCCGGGCCGACACCGTCCCCGACGACATCCGTGAGATCCACTCGGCCGACGGCATCCTGACGGCTCGGGGCGGGCTGACCTCACATGCCGCCGTAGTGGCTCACCGGCTGGGCAAGACCTGCGTGGTGGGCTGCGGGAGCCTGGTCTGCCGGGAACGGGAAAAGACCGGGACCTTCGAAGGGCATACGGTAACCGCCGGGGATTTCATCAGCATCGACGGCCAGGAAGGATCGGTTTATCTCGGCCGGATGGCCATGCAGGAAAACTGACGGCTTCACCGGAAGCCGACGATATTTGACGTGATTGAGACATGAAAGGAGGACGCGGCCCATGAGCCCACTTGACGAAAGCGACATGAAGCTGGGAATCAACGGCTTCGGACGAATCGGAAAGCTGACCGTCTGGCACCACGCGGCCCGGCATTACTTCAGCGAGCTGGTGGTCAATATCGGCCGGGAGGCGGGAGGCTCCCTGGCCGACATCGCCCATTACGTGGAGCGGGACTCCACCTACGGCTCATTGCGCGCTTACATCCACGGACACCGGGCCGAGCCGGTGATCTCCGACGTGGACGATGCCGCCGGGACCCTGCGGATCGACGGAATGCCGGTCCGGTTTCTCCGGAAAGACCGAAACCCGGCCGATATCGACTGGCGGGGCAACGGAGTCCGGCTGGTGGTGGACACCACCGGCCAGTTTCTCGACCCCACCCTCCCCGGCGAAGCGGCCAATGGGTCGGTCCGGGGACACCTGGATGCCGGGGCCGACCGGGTGATCGTCTCGGCGCCCTTCAAGATCAAGGACCAGGGCGTGCCCATGCCCGAGGACGCGGTGACCACCGTCATGGGGGTCAATGATGAGGCCTACGACGCCCGGCGCCACCGGATTATCTCCAACGCCTCCTGCACCACCACCTGCCTGGCTCACATGATGAAGCCGATCCTCAACGCCTTCGGGGCCAAAGGGATTCTGTCGGCATCCATGGCCACGGTCCACGCGGCCACCGGCTCCCAGCAGGTCTTAGACCGCCTCCCCAAGGCCGGCGCCGGGGATCTCCGGAAAAACCGGAGCGTGATGAACAACATCATCCTCACCACCACCGGAGCGGCCCGAGCCCTCCGCCTGGTGATCCCCGAGATGGAGGAAATCGGCTTTATCGCCGAATCGGTCCGGATTCCCACCACCACCGGATCTTTGATCATCCTCGTGCTCAATCTCCAGGAGGATATCTCCGGCGAGGGGATCCGGCGGGAGCGGATCAACGGGATCTACAAGCAGGCGGCGGCGGAGGACCCGAAAAACTACCTCCACTTCTCCATGAAGCAGAACGTCTCCGGCGACATCATCGGTTTGCCCCGGGCCGCGGCGGTGATCGAGGGCCATGAAACCCACACCCGGACCGGCGAGGCGAGCATCGACCTCGAAAGGGTGCCGGGGCTGGAAAAAGAGATCATCTCCCAGTTGAAAAACACCATCGTCCGGATTCCCATCACCCAGGCGGTGGTTTACGGCTGGTACGACAACGAGATGGGCTCCTACGTCAACATGCTCGGAGACCGGACCGTGACCGTGGCCGACAACTTCTAGCCCCCGTCGGCCAGGTGCCGGCGAGCCGTCCGGCTCAGCCGGACCAGCTCGGCCACCGTCAGGGTCTCGGCCCGGCGGGTCGGCTGGATCTCGGCCTCAACCAGGCTCGCCTCGGCGCCGGCGGCGTCGAGGCGGAGCCCTGAGCCGGACAGGGCGTTTTTCAGGGTCTTGCGCCGTTTGCCAAAGGCGGCCTTGACCACCTCGAACAGAAAATCCTCGTCGTCAGCCACCACCGGCGGGGTCCGGAAAAAGTCGATGGAGAGGACCTCGGAGTCCACCCGGGGCCTCGGGTAAAACGATCGGGCCGGTATCCGGGCGACCGACCGGACCGCCGCGCAATAGGCCAGCATCACCGACAGCCGACCGTAAACCTTCGTCCCCGGCCCGGCGGCCAGACGTCGGGCCATCTCCTTTTGGAACATCAAAACGGCCCGGCGGACGTGGGTTCGGGATGCCACCAGCTTGACGACCACCGGCGATGAGATGTTGTAGGGGAGGTTTCCGGTCACCACCAACTGATCCCCGGCCGCTTGGGCGATCTCCCCGATGTCCATTTTCAGGATATCCCCCGGCCGGATCTCGACCCGCTCTCCCTCGGGAACCCCGCCCGCCAGCAGCTCCGCCCGGAGGAGATCGATCATCTCGGGGTCCTTTTCCACCGCGATCACCTTCCGTGCCATCCGGGCCAGGGGGAGAGTCAGGGCTCCCAGGCCGGCCCCGATCTCCAGGACGGTGTCTTCGGGACCGATCCCGGCCCGGTCGAGGATCATCCGGGCGGTCGAGGGGTCACTTAGAAAATTCTGGCCCAATTGCTTTTTCGGCGAGATCCGCCAGGCGTTAAGAAGGGTTCGAGGGGAGGTCATGGATCGGTTTCCGGCTTGAGGTCAGGGGTTGTCTGGGGTATCGATTGACAGGGGTTTGCACATCTTGACGCCATATTGAAAGAGTAAGGCCAGGGAGGCGATTTGTCCATTGAATTATTGATTATGGCGCTGTTTCGGCTCATCCAGGAAGGCGGGTATTACGACCGCGTCGGCATCGACGGGACCTCCATCCGGGACCTTAATATGTGGGCCCTTGATGCGTTTTTCCAACAGTACGAGGTGGCGTTTTCCGCCGAGACCGAGGCCGGTAAGGTGCGTCTTTTGACCAACACCGATGTGCTATCCGAGGCGGGGACGGTCACGGTGGCCGGGTTGTTGATCTTCGGCATCAATCCCGCCCGGCATTTGCCCCAATGCGGAATATCTTTCGCCCGGCTGGCGGGCACCGAGATCGACGGCGAGCTGATCGACAGGCAGAACATCAACGGGAACCTCGACCATCAGGTCAACACCGGTCAGGCCCTCATCGGAAATCATATCCGGACGCCCTCGGAAATTCGGGGCATGAAGCGGGTCGATACCCGGGCGATTCCGCCGGCAAAGGTCCTCCGCGAGCTCCTCGTCAACGCCTGCGTCCACCGAAATTACGCCATTGTCGGCTCGAAGATCCGGATCTTCCTTTTCGACGACCGGATGTCGATCATCAGCCCGGGAAGGCTGCCCAACACGGTGACCGTTGAAAAGCTCAAAGCCGGCGTATCCTATGCCGTCAACCCGGTGATCGTGAAATTCATGGAAAACCTGAGATTCATCGACCGGCTGGGCCGCGGCCTGCCCATGGTCTGGCGCGAGATGGAAAAGCTCGGGGGCGGGGTCGAAGTCAAGGAAATCGGCGAGGAGCTCAACGTGACCATCTGGTGGGAAGGCGAGGACGGACGCTGGAAAGGGACAACCCCATGAACATCATCCACATCTCGGACCTCCATTTCGGCACGGATGCCGACGCCCGCAACTGGGCGGGCCAACTGGCCGAGGACCTGACCCGGGAGCTGAGCTGCATCCGATTGCATGCCGTTATCGTCTCCGGAGACATCGCCACCAAGGCGGAAACCGAGGAGTACACGGCCGCCCAAATCTTTTTCGACGAGCTCCGCGCCGAGCTGGGGCCGGATATCAAGAAAAACCCCGACGGCCTCGTCATCGTCCCCGGCAACCATGACCTGAGCTATCCCCTGGCCAAAAAAGGATACACCCTCACGGACCGGGATGACTACAAGGGCGACCTCGACAAGGCGCGCCACATCGCGGTGGATGATTCGGTCATCCGGGTCCGGGACCAGGAAGCGGCCCATCAGGCCCGGTTCGACCCGTTCAGCGATTTTTACCGATCGGTCACGGGACGCCCCTATCCGCCGGAGCCCGAGGGCCAGGGCATCCTCCACGTCTTTCCCGATCACCGCCTCCTGATCCTGGGCCTCAACTCCGCCTGGGACATCGATCAGTTCTTTCCGGCCGACGCATCGGTCCACCCCCTTGCGCTGGGCCACGCCCTCGCCGAGATCCGGAAAAACGCCGAGGCATACAAGGACTTCCACAAGCTCGCCGTCTGGCACCATCCCATCGACAGCCCGGACGAGGACCGGATCAGGGACCGGGGACCGATGGACCAGTTGGCCAAGGCCGGGTTTTCCGTGGTCCTCCACGGCCATCTCCACCAGTCGGGAACCGCGATCTACCCCTACGATATGGACGGGGGCCGCCGGATTCAGGTCATCGGCGGGGGAACCTTCGGAGCCCCGACAAAAGATTGGCAACCGGGGGTCCCGCTCCAATACCACTTCCTGACCCTATCGGACAACCGCCTGACGGTCCGGACCCGGTGCCGGCGGGAGCCGAACGGGGCCTGGGAATCCGCCTCGATCTACCGCCAGGGGCCGGGACAAGAAAGTATTTCGACCTATACGGTCCCCCTGCCGGAGCCGACCCTCCCGGAGATTCCGCCCGACCCCGGAGACCTGCCCCTCCAGATCCCCCGCCGGTACCGGGAGATCATCCTCGACCACTGCCGGAACATGGACATCGAGCATCTCCGGGGCACCACCGACACCCTGAACGTCAAGCTCCCCGAGATCTTCATCCCGCTCTACGCCCATTCCCCGAGCCGGAAAACCGGCCCGTCGGCCGACATCCTCGGGGGCCGGGAGACGCCCTCGGATATCGAGGACCTGATCGCCCAACACCGCTGCCTGGTCCTCAAGGGCCAGCCCGGCGCGGGCAAGACGACCCTCCTCAAGCACCTGACCCTTGAGATCCTGTCCGGGAAGGCCCCGGAAGCCCTGGACGGCTACCTCCCGGTCCTGGTTCTCCTCACCCGGCTGAACCCTCTCCGGGATAGGTGGTCCGACGCCCAGCCCCGCCGGACAACGGCGGAGTCGATTCTGACGGCCTACCTGGAGACGGTTGAAAACGGGCTCGACCCGGCAACCCTCTGGCGCTATTGCGAACGGGGAAAGGCCCTCCTCCTGCTCGACGGCCTCGATGAGCTCGACGCCGACCTCCGGGCGCTCCTGGTCCGGTCGGTGGCCGACTTCCGGCACTTCTACCCCGACTGCCGGATCGTGCTCTCGGGACGGCCCCACGGGATCGACGACCCCGTCCGGGAGCGCTTCGGGGACTGGCTGGTCGAGATTCTGTCTTTGACCCCGGAGCAGGTGGAGACCTTCGTCAACCAGTGGTTCTGCGCGGTCTCCGCCGAAAGCCGGGCCGCCTGCCTCAAAACGGCCGAGGAGATGCTCGCGGAAATGAAAACTCATCCCGACATCGAGGCCCTCAAGGACACGCCCCTGATGCTCACGGCCATCTGCCTCCTCTACAACGACGGCAAGGAGCTGCCCGGCCAGCGGGCGGAGCTCTACAACCGGTTCGTCAACAACCTCCTGTCCAAGCGGTTCCGGGGGGAGAGCGAAAAGGTCCGGCAATTTCTGGCCGAGCTGGCCAGGGCGATGCACGTCAAGCGGGTCAAGGGGCTCGACCGGGACGACGCCATCGCCCCCCTGATGGCCGTCTATGACCCGGATGGCGGGCTCGGCAACGGCGAACGCCGACGGTTGTTCGACCGGATCGAGTCCAACTGCGGGCTCCTCCGGCTGGAAGGCGGACAGCACCGCTTCTGGCACCTGAGCTATCAGGCATTTCTCGCGGCCGTCTCCCTGGTGGATGGAGAAGCCGGCGACCCGTTCGACGTCATCGCGGATTTCCTGGAGGATGACTGGTACGCCGAGATGATCCACCTCTACGTCGGCTATCTGAGCCGGGATCAGCGGAACCGATCCAACGGGATCGTCCGGCGGCTCCTGACCGAGCCGGACGCGCCCCCCTTCCGGCGGTGGCGGACCGCCGCCTGGTGCCTGGAAAACATCCATAAGCAACGGCGTAACCCCGAGGCCATCGAGCTTGTCCAGACTCGAATGCCGGAGGTGATGGTCTCCGAGGCAAAGCCCGCCGATCGGGACGACGCCGGCCGGGTCCTGGGCTGGATCGGCGATCCGAGGCCCCTGAAAACCTTCCTTTCCGTGGACGGCGGGCGGTACCGGTTGTCGGACGGTGAGGTTGAGGTCGAGAGCTTTCAAATCGGCAAATACCCGGTCACCAACGGATGGTATCGGGAATTCATCGAGGCCGGGGGCTACCGGACGGAGCGATACTGGACCGAAAACGGGAAAAAGTGGCTGGCCCAGACCGGGACCACGCATCCCCGTTTCTGGCATGACCGGCAATGGAATTGCCCGAATACCCCGGTGGTGGGCGTCTGCTGGTACGAAGCCGTCGCCTTTACCCGTTGGCTGACGGAAACCGACCCGGACGGCTACCGGTATTTCCTGCTCACTGAAACCCAATGGGAGGCCGCCGCCGCCGGACCGGAGGGAAGGAAATATCCGTGGGGAAATGACTGGGGAGAGGATCACTGCAACACCGAGGAAACCGGTTTGGGCAAAACCTCCCCCGTCGGAATTTTTAAGAAGGGTGAGACGCCGTCGGGAATTGCTGACCTCAGCGGGAATGTCTGGGAGTGGACCGCTTCGGATTATCACGCTAAAACGCGGCGGGATGATTTCGAGTTTGATCCGGAGATCCAGAAGTTGTATGATGAGTTTGTCGAGACGACGGAAGAGAAGAGAAAAGATGAGCTCAGAGAAACCATTATCTCCAAATTTGATCAAAAGGAAAGAGAGCTTCCGGTTTTGAGAGGGGGCTCATGGTATGATGACGAGGATGCTTCTCGCTGCGGGGTCCGCCTCAGGGCCTACCCGAACCTCAGGTACAACGACTACGGATTCGGGTGCGCCAGGACCAATTCCCCTTTGTCCTTTTAATCTTTTACCCTTTGCCGCCGGAGGCGGCGATTTTATAGCGTGTAGCGGTTGAAATGGCCAAAGAAGTCGATGCCATTACCAAGCCATCAGCACGCGCCGCGCGGGAATAAATTCCCGCGCTATTACACGGCGTCCCTACAGGACGCAGCCCGCGCCCCTTCAGGGCGCATCCGTTGGCCGCTTCCGACTGGGGTTGAGCCCCCAGGCTATATGCCATGTTCGTATGGGCGCCACCCCTGGGAGCGCGGGCGTCCCGCCCGCATGTTCGTAAGGGCGGCCCCCGTGGCCGCCCGGCACGGGCAAGCACGTAGGGGCGACCGGCCGGACGCCCCTACGATCATGAATCTGGGCAGGCACGGGGGCCTGGCCCTACATTCGGAAAAGATCGGGCGAGGTTCCATGGAGACGCGAGAACGGATCATCCAATTGTTGAGAGAAAAACAGCCCTATCTGGCGCATCAATACCATGTCAGACGGATCGGGCTGTTTGGATCCCATGCGGCGGGAAGCCCTGATGAGAACAGCGAT
>CAYNGG010000088.1:0-11962 GCA_964396575.1 uncultured Desulfobacteraceae bacterium
GCCACCAGCGCGGACAGGCCTTGCTGAGGCGTTTGGCTCAGCCAGAAATCCAGATCCCAGTCCTCGGCCGCCCCGAAATCCGCCGCCCGGTTGGCGACCATCCGTCGCCGCCGGGCTTCGCTCCGCTCCGCAATGCCCATCTTTCCTATTTGCTCAGGGGCACATTGCCCAACTGCCGGAAGGGGACCCGCTTTTCGCCTTCCTGGGGGACGTCGAACGACATCTCTCCGGAAAGCTCGTAGCCGGAAGAAGTTTCCTTCAGGAGCTTGTAAACGGAGGCCCCGAGCTTGAAGAAATTGACATCCATGGGAATCCGCAGGGTGGTGATTCCGTTTTGCTCGATGGGGGCGAGGGCCTCCATCTCCCCGGTGGCAAACTCGCGGCCGGCCAGCTTGATCCCGTAATGAAGGCCGTTCAAGGTCACGGCAAAGGGGTTGTCGTTTTCGATGTCGATGGTGAAGAGGACCTCGGCCCCGGCGATGGAGACGTTTTTGACCGCCACCTGCTGGAGGGTGATCCGGGGAATCCGGGGGACGAAGAGGGTGCCTTCCGTCTGGTAGGGGATTTTAAACGGGCCCACCGTGATGGTGCCGCCGATGTCGTAGATCACCTCATCTGACTGCTCGAACTCGGAAAAGGTGGCGAACAGATCCAGATAGCTCAGGGTCACCGGCACATCGACCACCAAGGTGCCCAGGCCGCCGAGGTGAATCCCCTTATCGACCACGCCGTTGACGAACTTCTGGTCGTTGATCTTCAGATGGTAGGAGACGGTCTTAACCGTGATCCCGAATGGATTCGGGTTCTTGACCTCGAAGTGGAAGGACGGCGTGGCCTCGAACAGCGTCAGGTGCTCCAGGGACATCCCGGCGAATCGGGCCGTGGGCTTCTGGACCAGCCCCCTGAAGCTGACGCATCCCCCCAGCGCCGTCAGGGCAACGGCCGCCCAGAGGATCAAGACGGTACAACGGTTCATGCGGTCCTCCCGGTTGGATGATGCGGAGCCGGCCGAAGCGGCCGCCTTCCCGTAAAGACATACCCTCTTTTGGCGGCCGAAGACAAGGGTTTTTCGGCGCCGCCGGAGCCGGAGTCAGGCTGAGGCCCGGGCAAAAGAACACGCCACCTCGGTGCGGAGCTCGGCCAGAAACCGGGCGTCGTAGCGGACCGGCAGCCCCCGGTGCTCGGCCAAAGCCAGGATCAGCCCGTAACGGTCCCGGACATGGGCCGGATCGCCCCGGAAGTAGATGGTTTCCGGCGCGGCATTGATGAGGGCCCGGCAGACCTCGTTGCTGTGAATCCGCAGCTCGGTGTCCCGGTAGAAGCGTTTCGGGCCGTCCGCCCCCGGCGGTCCGTTTTCCGCCGGATCATCCGGAGCCGGACAGAGGGACCGCCAGGTCCGGACCACGTCGTCGCGCCGGTAACGCCGGGGGAACCGGTAGGCGGCAAAGAGCCGGCCGGGGTCCACGAAAAAGGTCCGGGAAAAGCCGAGTGTGGCCGGCCCGGTAAAGCAGGCGGAAGGACAGAACCGGTCTTCCCGGCATCCGGCGAAATCGGCCCAGCCCCAGGGATCGATGAGGACCGCCAGGGGGCCTTCCCCTGACTGGGCGATCTCCCGGGCCACCCCGCCCCGGCCGGTCCAGCCGTCCACGAAGACGAGCTTCCGGTCGGGAAAGCGGGCCCGGATGTGGCGAACCGCCATCCGGTCAACCCCGATCCCCACGAAAAGCGAGAGGGCCGCCGCCGCCGAGCCGGGCAAGAGCTTCCGAAGCCAGTCGGCCACCGGGACCCCGGCCCGGAGGATCGCCGCAAAGACCAGCTTTCCGCCGTCCGGCTCCCAACTGGAGATGGCCTCGGCCAAGGTTACCGCCGCCGCCCGGATCGCCGGCTGGTCCAGCTCATCCCGAACCGTGTCCCAGAAGTCATCGCCCAGGGCCGGCTCCGGCGAGGGGACCGACCAGAAGCCCGTGTCGCCGTTGTAGGCCCGGTCCAGGGGCCGAAAGTAATCTCCCCCGCCGAAAGGGTCGATCTCCCCTTTGAGCTCGGCCAGAAGAGGCTGGTCCCAGGGGATGATCCGGTGGGGCGCGCCAGCCTCGCTCATGACATCGCCGCCGGGAGATCGAGGGGCTCGGCCGACAGACCGATCTCGGCCAGCTTTTGCCGGACCGCCCGGCCCACCGCCGCATCGGCCGGATCGGCCAAAATGAACAGCGGCGGGGAGAGGGTCTGGGGGTTGTAAAGATAGTACCCGCCGGGGATGTCGAGCCGCCGATGGATGTGAACCCCGTCCACCCGCCAGGGGCTCAGGGTGACGTGGCAGAAGGCCAGGGCCGGATTTTGCCGGACCAGGGCCAGCCCGAGGTCCACGGCCTCTCCCACCACCAGCAGCGACCCGCGGAGCGGCCCGTCAAGCGAAACCTCCGGGGGTTCCGTCAGGGCTCCCAGTGCCGGCCGTATGGAAGGCAAATGCCAGAGCCGGGAGTCGGTTTCCCCCTCGGGCGCGGCGGGGCGGTCCGGCTCCGGGGTCGTGGTCATCGAGCGCGATTCGTCGGCCGGAACGGGCTCCCGCATCCGGACCAGGGGATGGACGCTGAACCGGAGCCCCGCCCGGCTCAGGGCCGCGTCGAGCTCCCGGGTCGCCTCGGGCCCGCGCAAATCGGCAAACGCGAAAATCTTCACCCGACGGACCCCGGTGATCTCGCAGAGGCGGCGGGCGAGCCGGCGGACGGTCCGGCCGGTGGTGATCTCGTCTTCCACGAACCAGAGCTCAGAAGGTGGTTCAGCCGGCAGGGGCAGGGTCTGAGCCGGGGCGTGGGAGTGGCTTTCCGTAAAGGCGACGCCCCGGGCCGGGCGGCGGGTGGAGCAAATCCACCGGGCGGGGACTCCCGCCGCCCGGAGAATCTGGTGGCAGAGGGCCGACGGAACGATCCCCGATTCGGCCAGGCCAATGACCAGCGGCGCCGGGGATGGGTCGGAGACCACGGCCGACCGGATCAGCCCCTCCAGGTGGTCCCGCCACTGATCCAGCAGAGTCCGGTCGGTGGCGGCGAGCTTTCCCAGGCAGGAAAAGGTCATGGCGTGGGCCCGGCGAGCGTTGTTCTCCCGCTGGAGCGGGTAGATGTGATCAGCCAGGGCCTCGGCGGCAACAGCGGTGGACATGGCCCCTCCGGCTACTCGATGGTGGTGTGGACGTAGATTCGGCAGATCCGCCGCCGGGCGTCCATGACCGGATACGGGGCCGGGACATCGGCCGGGATACTTTCCCCCCGGCCCACCGTCTCCGTCCTGACCGTCATGGGGGACTCGCCCTCGCCGCCCGTGAGCCGATCCTTGATGAAGTCGGCGATGGTTTGGGCCCGGAAGGTCGATAGCCGGTGGTTCAAAAATTTCCGGCGTTCGGGATCGGCCGGCGGGAGCCGGTCTCCGACGCCTTCGGTGAGCTCGCGCTCCAGGCGGGTTCCCCGGCCGAAGTTGAGGCTGTCGGTGTAGCCGACCACCTTGACGTGGGTGACGATCGACCCGCCCGAAAAGCGCTCCCGAAACGACGCCCGGTCCCGGCGGACCGTCTCGATGAGCCGGTCGATGGACTTTTCGCCCTGGCTTGACAGCCGGTACCGGCCCTTGGCAAAGGAGATATCCGACTCCAGGGTCTCGGTCAGGGTCGTCTGGATGGCATAGCTGATCTGGAGGATGCCCTCAAGGTCGTCTAAGACCTGTCTCAGGGAGATCACCTGGGGGTCGCCGGCGATCCGGTCGGCCCGGTCGATGATCCCCTCCACCCGGGGCAGCTCCGACTTCAGGGGGTGCTCCGGGTCCTCGGTCGTCCGGGTCTGGAGCTCATCCCGGAGGGTCCGGGCCATCCGGGCGATGTTGTCGAGGTAGAATGCCTTGAGGATTCCCTGGGAGATGGAGAGGCTCTCCTCGGCCGCCTCGACCGCCCGGGATCGTCGTCCGGCCTCGAGATGATCCCGGGCCTGGCCGAGCAAGATCCCCGCCTGATCGACCTCGTCGCCAAGCTCGGGGGGCACATCAAGCCGGCGAATGATCTCCAGGTGCTCGGCGGCGTCATCGACCCGCTGCCGGGTCGCCTCGGCCGAGGGCCATCCGAAGAGGGTACATCCCCCCGCCAGGATCGTGATGCCAAATAGAATGGTCAGCCATAAGCGTCTGCCGCGTTGTTTCACGAATGTCTCCTCCTGTGCGATCAAACCGGGTTCCGGGCCTACTCTTCCATCCGCTCCACCCGGATTCCCTGCTCCCGTTCCAGACGGACCCGGGTCCGGTGGAGACGCTCGAGCTTGTCGGAGACATCGGGGCCGGCCGCGGACAGGTCCCGGTAGATGGTCTGAAGGCCCTTCAGGGTCTCGATGATCTGGTCGAGGGTCCGAATGATTTCCGCGTTGACGGCCTCCCCGGCGTTTTCCCGCGCCTTCAGGGCTTCGTAGCTGGTCAGATGATGGGCAAATCGGGCCTTGAGGGATTCCAGGCGCTGAATCCGAACCGCGTGTCGGGCCTCGGTGAGCTGCTTTTCCACCGCCATCCGATTGTCGGCCACGTCCGGCGGGTCCGGGAGTCCGAAGGCGGTCTCGGCAATGGCGGTGTACGCCTCGTAATGATGGACCGCGCCCTCGGGGTCCCCGGCCGACAGGGCCCGATCACCTTGGGTCTTCGACCGCTTTAACATCTGGCCGAGCCGCTGTCGGGCCGTCGGGTGAGCGGGGTCGAGCCGGAGGACGTTTTCGTACTGGGCCAGAGCGTTGTCGGTGCCGGGGCCGGTGAACCGACCCTCCCGGAAGCGGGCCTCGGCCTGGGCCAGAATCTCGCTCAACGGGCGGGTGATGGAGTCGATCTCCCGGAGCCGTCCCCGGAACCGCCCCACCGGCTCAGCCATGGCCGGATCGTCCAACCGCCGCCGGCGGTATTCGGCCACCGTCAGGGCGGCCTCGTAGCCGCGCCGGGCCGTCTCGTAGTCGGCCCGGGCAAAGGCGGAGGCGGCCTCACGGGCGGTCCGGTCCATGAGCCGGGCCAGGCCCTGACGGGCCGCCGGGTCATCGGGGGTCTCGTCCAGCACGGCCCGGTAGGCGGAAAAGGGATCATCGCCATCAGGGGAAGGCGACCGCCGACGGGGGCCGGCCTCCGCCGGGTCGTCCGGCTCAGATGCCTCGCCGGCGGCGGCTTTATCATCCGGGGCCACCAGCCTGAGGGTCTGGCTCCCGGTTCGGGAGCTCTCTTCGGGTTCGCCCAGGGAGACGGTGATGGTCACCTCCGCCGACGATCCCGGCAGCTCGGCCGGAGGCAAATAGTCAACCTCCGGTCCGTCGGTGGGACCCACCAGCCGCCCCGGCCCATGGAGGGTCCAGCGATACCGGGCCGTTGCCGGGTCCATGTCGCCGGGAGGCTCGGCCCGGAGCACCACCTTCTGAGGGCCGGTGCTCAGGGAAATCTCCGGCAGGTCCGGGTGGACCGTGATGGGGATGGCGGACCCGGCCGCCGGGCCGGCCGGGACCAGGAGCAGGATCAGGCAGATCAGCCCGAGAAGACCCGAAACGCGACCCGCAATGCGCCTTTCAGCGTGTCCGCCGACATCCGGGGCTTGACGGATGATGCCCCGAAGCTCTACTATCCAGTTGGTTGGTGTCCTCGCAGATGCCATGACTCCATATAATCGCACAGATTCCGTGGTTTGGACAATGAAAAAAATATCCCTGTCCCCCGAGGGCAAAAAGATCATCGTCAGTCTCCTGCTGGCGGGAGCCGCCCTGCTGGCCTATCTCGCCGTTCTCGACGCCCTTTTCGAGCGGACGGCCATCCGCCACCTGGACGATCGGGGCCGGGCCTATTACTCCGAATCCCTCAAGCGGTCGGCCTACACTTACGCCGTGGCCCGGGGGATCAACGGGGTGATCTCCGTTCTCCAGGGGACCGATGTGGCCGTCTCTCCGGCCGGGATCGGGGTGACCCTGGCGGTGGGCGAGATCCTGGACCCGATCAATGACCTGGTGGAGCGCTTTTCCTGGGTGATGCTGGTGAGCGCCGCATCCCTGGGAATCCAGATGGCCCTCATGGAGATGGGCGCCTGGTTCGGATTCCGGATACTCCTGACCGCCGCCCTGATCCTCATCATCATGGGGATCTGGATTCCCCGGACCGTCTGGGCGGACATCGGCCGGGTGGGCCGCCGGCTGATCATCGTCGCCCTGCTGATCCGGTTCGGACTGCCGGCGGTGGCCCTGGTCAGCGGCGGAATCTACGACCATTTCCTGGCCGACCAGTACGAGACGTCGATCCGGTCGCTCGAGCGGATCAACGACGAGATCCGGGAAGCCGGGGCGAAGGCCGAAACCACCGGCGGGTACTTTGACGGCCTGCGTCAGTTTTTCGGCGGCGGGGGCGACGAGTCGGACCCGCCCATCCGCGAGCGGATCGCCGGGCTCAGGGAAAAGCTCTCCGACTACGCCGAATACGTGATCACCCTGATCACCGTCTTCGTTCTCCAGACGGTGATCCTGCCCCTGGGCATCCTCTGGGCCCTGATCCGGCTGGGGGGCTACCTCATGGCCCGGCCGCTTTTGCCCCCCGGCCGGCTCGGCCGACGGGGCTGAGGCGACGGTTCGCCGTCGGGCTCGCTGGGAGCAGTCTATGGAACAAAGCCTTCTGATCATCCTGGCCATGTGCGTCTTTATGGTGCTTTACGGCGTTCTCCGGATCATGCTTCTCCTCATCCGGAACAGCCGGAAGGAACGTCTCTTTCTGGGCGAAGGCGAGCTGAACATCATTCTGACCCGCCACCGGTTCAAGCCGACTTCTCCCGAAACCTCGACACGGAACCGATCCCGGCCCGATGAGCCGGACCGGCCCCACATCCCGCTCCCCTATCCGCCGGTGGTGATCCCCGGCCGGCCGGTCCGGACGGTGGAGCCGACGCTCTCACCGCCGCCGGCGGCCGACGGGGGGGAGACCGGCGAGGCCGATGAGGGCAAAGAGGCCGAGGGTGACGGGCAGGCCGTGGAGGGGGAGCAGGAAGAGGGTCGCCAGGATTGCCCCGATTGCGGCGCCGACCAGATCGAGGGCATAGACTCCGCCCCCGACGGCGGCCGACGCTGATCCCGGCCCGGCCAGGACCGCCACCGCCTGGCTAAAATGAGCCCCGCCCAAAACCCCGCCGACCAGAGCCACCGCCGGCAGGACGATCATCGGGGCCATGGGCCCCCCGTCGTGAAGCCCCGTCAGAACCCCCAGAACCATCAGCGGGTAAAGGCAGACCAGGGCATGAATCACCATCAGCCGCCGGGATGCCCCCTCCGGACCGCCCTCCGCCGGCCGGGAAACCAGCAGCGCCGCCCCCAAGGCCAGCCCGGCCATGTAAAGCGAAACCATCAGGGCCAGGTACCGATAGACAAACCCGGTCAGGATTTGAAACCCGAGGAGAAGCGCGATCTGGGAAACCATGCCGATGGCTCCGGCCAGGGCCGCGCGGAGGGCCGCCGTCCCCCGACATTTGGGCCGCCCGACGCTCAGCCCTCCGGCAACGGCCAGAACCACGAGTCCGGCCCCGGCAAAGACAACAGTCCCCGGAATCCGGGACAGGGCGAGAAAAGTCTCCCGGAGCGCCGGATGGAGCTGCCCGCCCCAGAGCACCAGCCCGTGGAAGTAGCAGGTGGGGGTGAAATCCCGGTTGACCCGCCCGGCCGGCCCGGCTTCATCCCCCGCCGGCTCCGAAATCACCGACCGGAAATAGTCGAGCCGGAACGGCTCCAGCCGGTCTTCCAGGCTGTCCGGGCGGACGTAACGGAGATCGAGCCCCCGCCGGGTCAGCCTCCGGATGAGGACCGCCGGGTCATCCGTGAGCGGCGCCGCCGGCCCCCCGGCAAAGAACCGCATCCCATCGCCGGGCAGAAGGGAGACCCGGGGAAAGGCCGCGTGGAGGGTCCGGGCCACCGACCGGAGAAACCGGATCTGAGACGGCCCCAGCATGTCCGGAGCGGCCGAGACGGCAAAGGAAAAGATCCCGCCGTCGGCCAGGCGCCCGGCCACCCGGTCGAACCATTCGACGGTGTAAAACCGGTTCATCTCGGCGTTGAGAGGATCCCCCATGTTCATCAGAATCAGGTCGTAGCGGGACCCGTCGCCCCGAAGAAAGGTCGCCGGGTCCTCATGGACCACCCGGACCCGATCCGATGTCAGGGGCGCGGTGAGCGAATCAGGCAGTCGCCGGCGGGCCAGCTCGAGCAGCGCCGGGTCCGGGATCACGCAGTCTAGCCGGATGCCGGGGTCGTGCCGGAGAATCTCGGCGGGAAGCCCGGCCACCCCGCCCCCCAATAGGAGCACCCGCCGGGGCCGGGGGTGCTGGAGGAGCGCCGGATGAACCGCCCACTGGGCGCTTCTGGGGTCGGGGGCCGAAAAGAGCCAGAGCCCGTTGGCAAACAGGGTATGGAGCTCGCCGTCCTTGAGGAGAGCCAGGTTGTGAAAAGGGGTGTCCCGGACGGCCACCAGGCCCGGCCCCCATTGAGGACGACGGCTGGCCCGCTCCAGCGCCGGCGCGACAAACGGAAGCAAAGCCCCGGCAACCGCGGCCAGAATGAGGCCGAAAGCCGCTCTCCGTCGTCCCCCACCGCCCCCCAGGAGCGGGGACAGCCCGATCACCAGGACGGTCAAAAGCAGGGCGGTTGCCAGGACCGGCAGGCGGGGGAGCAAAAAGAAATGGCCCACCAGCCCGGCCCCGGCCGCCCCCAGGGATTCGCAAAGGTAAATCCGAATGGGCCGCCCGCCCGGCCGGCGGCGGAATGCCCCCCAGGCCAGCGAGAAGAGGCCCCCGGCGCCCAGACAGAACGGGGCCGGCAGGGTCGCGGCCATGGCGGCCATCTCCGCCGGCGGGATGATCTCCCCCAGCGGAACCCCCCAGAGGGAGCGGGCCGCCCGGATGGCGAGGATCGTGACCGGGAGCAAAAGCCCGGTCAGGACGGCCGCCGTCGGGAGCATCCCACCCCATCCGGCCGCCCGATCCCCCCACCGGCCGCCAATGGCCCCGCCGACGGCGGTCCAGACGGTCCAGGCGGTGAAGACCAGCCCGGCGGAGAGCTCGTTGCCCGAAAACAGGACCAGCAGCTCCCGCAGGACCAGAATCTGGCCCAGGGTCCCGGCCACTCCGGCCAGCCCCGCCGCCAGCGGAGCCGGGTTGGTCGTTGGATCGTCGGATCGAAACATATCCGCCATCTACCATATCCGAGGGCGGTTTGAAAACAGGTCGAATGGTTCGGCCTTCACCGCCCCAGACGAAAGGAGCCATCTTTATGGACTGGGACTGGACCCGCCCACTGATCATCGCCCACCGGGGAGACCGGGGGGCCTTTCCCGAAAACACCCCCGCCGCCTTCCGGGGGGCCGAACGGGCCGGGGCTCCCATGATCGAGCTGGATGTGACCCTGACCCGGGACCGGCACCTGGTGGTGATCCACGACGAGACCCTCGACCGAACCACGGACGGCCATGGGCCGGTCGGAGGCCAGTCCCTGGCCGCCCTCCGACGACTCGACGCCGGCGGCTGGTTTCATCCCCGATTTGCCGGGGAACGGATTCCCACCCTGGCCGATGTCTTTGCCGCCGTCTCCCCGGCCATCCGGGTCAACGTCGAGATCAAGCCCGACGCGGTGGAAACCCCTCCGCCGGCGGACGCGGTGGAACGGCAGGTGATCGACTGCGTCCGGGCCCACAACGCCGTCCACCGGGTCCTGATATCGAGCTTTCACTGGGACTGCCTGACCCGGATCGCCGACGCCGTCGAGGGCGTCTCCCTCGGGGTCCTCCGTGACGGGCCGGTAACCCCGGCGGCCATCGACCTGGCCCGCCGGATCGGAGCCCTCTCCGTCCATCCGGACCAGCGCTACCTGACCCCGGCGGCTATCGCCGCCATCCACGACGCCGGCTTTCGGGTGATCCCCTATACCGTCAACGATCCGGTCCGGATTCGGGAGCTCCTAACCGCCGGTATCGACGGCTTCTTCACCGACAATCCGGCCGCGGCCCTGGCGGCCGTCGGCCGATAATCCCGGCCGGGTTGTCGTACTTGGCAAACCCCGACAGGACGGCGGCCACCCGCTCCATCCGCGTTTCCACCGGCCCCCGGAGCGGGATGTAGGGGATCTTCCGGACCGCCAGCTCGGCGATGGTCCGGCGCTGGAGTATCTCCCGGCTGCCGGGACCGGACCGGTCCGGGGTGTCTTCAAAGGGGATCTCGTCGCCGCAGAGAAAGACCAGATCGTACCGGGCCGCGCACCGGTCGGCCAGTGCATCCAGAGCCGGAGTCACCTCGACGCCGTAATACCGGGCATAAATAACGGTGGTCAGGGCGTTGGTGTCGGTGAACAGGACCCGGCTCGCTTGAGCCAGGAGCGCCTCTTCCCGCTCGATGTGCCCCCGGGCCAGGTCCGTGAGCTGGTCCGAAGTCAACCGATGGTCCACCTGGTGCCGGTGCCAGTATTCCCGCCCGTACTCCGGCATCCAGACCGTCCCGTACCGTTCCGCCAACGCCGCCGCCAAAGCCGTTTTCCCGGTGGACGGCCCGCCAAGAAGAACGGCGTTGATGATCAGGTCCCGGTAAACCCGGGGATGGATCATCCGGCGATGACGACACGGGTCCGCCCGAACCGCCGTGCCCGAGACCGGGAACCGCCGCCGGTCCGGGTCCACCCGCCGGTCGATCGCTCCGAAGGCCCGGCTGACATGATCCCCGTAAAATTCGCTGGAAAAAAAATGGGTGATCCGCCGACCCGCCAGAACCCGATGGAGATAGGCCTCGTGGCGCCGCCGGATCTCGGGAGTGTCGCCCACTTGGGTCGGGCCGTCCCAGGCCTCGATGCACTCGACGTCGGGATAGAGGTCCCGGACCCAGGCGGCCCGGACCGGCAGGGGCGGGGTGTCAAGACCGGGGCTGCTGTAGATCAGAAGGATGAGCCGGTCGGTCTCGGCCCGGGCCGTTTCGATGAGATACTGGTGTCCCCGGTGCAACGGGGCGAATTTCCCCAGGGTCAGGCCGATCCGGTCCCCCTTATGCTCAGACAATCGAAGGAGCCCGGATCGCATCGGCCCCGTCGGTCCCGGCAAGGGACCGACGCCAGGCGATCCACCCGGCCGTGGCCATCCCCAAAAACACGGCGTAGAGCCCGGCCGTGAGAAAAAGCCCCTTATAAAGGTAGATCCCCACCGATACGACATCCACGGCCAGCCAGAACCCCCAGGATTCGAGGACCTTCCGGGCCATGAGCCACTGAGCCACGAGGCTCGCCACGGTGGTAAAGGCGTCGGCATAGGGAACCGCCGCGTCGGTGGCCCGGTCCATGAAAAATCCCCAGCATAAGGCCCCGCCCACGGCCACCAGCCCCCATCCGGCTCGCCCGATCCCGGACAGCCGGGTCACTCGCAAAGGAGCAGCCGTCGTCCCGCCATGATACCAGTGATACCAGCCGTAGATCTGGAGCCCCACGTAGATCACGTGGAGCATCACGTCGGAATAGAGCCGGACCCGGTAGAAGATGACGATGAAAAGCAGGACCTGAACCAGCCCGGCCGGCCAGCACCGGATGTCCTGGCGGATCGTCCAGTAAACGCACAACAGCCCGCAGAGGACGGCGGCGGCTTCGATGGCAATCATCCGCTTTTCCTACCCCCGACGCTTGGCCGAAGCCATCCCGGCCCCAGCACTCAGCCCGACGCTCAGCCGGCTCACGGGGTCCCCTCCCGCCAGTCGGTCAGCTCGTATGGGGCGAGGATTTTTGCTTTTTCCGATTGCCGGAGCTCGGCGTAAGGCGCCGCATAAGGGGCTTTGGGGGAAAAGCAGGGGGATGCCGCGGTTGATTGGCATGGGGTCTCCTTGGGTGGGCGTTCAGGGGGGCGTCAGAGCCGTTTCTTGAATCAAAATATATCACGGAGGCGGCGGGGGAGCAATCCGAAAGGCAGATCCGGCGGGGGA
>CAYNGG010000089.1:0-8441 GCA_964396575.1 uncultured Desulfobacteraceae bacterium
TTTCCCGCCCCATCTACCGGGACCGGCCGGCCATCGCCCTGATCCGGGCCGAAGCGCCTCCGGTGCGGTCGGGCGAGCCTCTGGCCGATCTCCTGACCCATCCGGAGACATCTTTGTGACCACCGGCATCGAGACCCTCGACCGGGACTTTGCCCTGGCCAACGAGATCGCGCCGGGCCGCTACGTAAAGATCGCCGTCCGGGATACCGGCGAGGGAATGGACGAGGCGACCCTTGCCCGAATCTTCGAGCCTTTTTTCACCACTCGAAAGCGCGGCGAGGGGACCGGCCTGGGGCTTTCTTCGGCCTACGGCATCATCCGGGGACACGGCGGCCTGATCCGTGCCCGGAGCCGTCCGGGGGCGGGCACCACCTTCGAGATCTTCCTGCCCGCATCGAGCCGCCCGGCCGCATCTCCCATCCCCGCCCGGCGGGAAATGATCCGGGGCGCTGAGTCGGTGCTCCTGGTGGACGATGAGGAGATGATCCGGGTCATCGGCCAGCAGCTCCTGGAAGGGCTCGGCTACCGGGTCGAGGTGGCCGAGAGCGGCGAGGCGGCGGTGGACCGGTTCCGCCGGGCGGGGGGCGCCTTCGATCTCGTTATCCTCGACCTGGTGATGCCCCGGATGGACGGGGAGATGACCTACCGGGCATTGAGGGAGATCGACCGCGACGTCCGGGTGATCCTCTCCTCGGGATATCGTCTGGACGACCGGGTCCGGAAGATCCTCGATGAGGGCTCGGCCGGCTTCATCCAGAAGCCGTTCGGCCTCGAAGCCCTGTCGGTCAAAATCCGGGAAGTCCTCGACGCCGGGCCGGGGAAAGGGGAAAGCCGGGGCGGATAACGGCTTGACACCCGGTCGGCACGTCCTCATGATGGGCGGGGACCGCGACCATAATGAACCAGACGGAAGGACCGTTTCCATGATCCGGATACTGAAGACCTTTTTGATGATTGTCGGGGCAATGACCCTCGTTTCACTCCTGTCGGGACTCATCACCACCATCGTGATGTGGACCACCGATGAGGATGTTCCCGACCGGACGATTCTGGAGATCGATTTCACCAAAGGGGTGGTCGAATACGTCCCCGATGACGTGTCGGCCCGGATGGTGGTCGATTCCGGGACCACGTCGATGGAGCTGGTGGAGGCCCTCGAGATGGCGGCCGACGACGACCGGGTTCGGGCGCTGGTGGCCCGGATCGCTCCGGGCGGGATGGGCTTCGGGCAAATTCAGGAGATGCGCGACGCCGTGGCCCGCTTCCGGGAGAGCGGGAAACCGGCCCTGGCCTGGGCCGACACCTTCGGCGAGATGTCCGCCGGCAACCGGGCCTACTATCTGGCCACCGCCTTCGACGAGATCCACCTTCAGCCTTCAGGGAGCGTCAACATCACCGGGCTGATGATGCACGGCCGGTTCCTCAAGGGGACCTTCGAGAAGCTCGGCCTCGAGGCCCGGATGGACCGGCGGAAAGAATACAAGTCGGCCCTGAACACCTTCACCGAGACCTCCTTTACCGATGCCCAGGAAGAGGCCCTGACCGCCGTGATGGACTCCATGTTCAGCGGGATGGTGGCCGGGATCGCCGAGCGCCGGGGGCTCTCCGAGTCCGAGGTCCGGGACCTCTTCGACCAGGGGGTTCTGTCGGCCCAAGAAGCCCGGGAGGTTGGGCTGGTGGACTCCCTGAGCTACCGGGACTCGGTTTACAACGCGGCCCGGAAGATCGCGGGGGCCGGGGCCGAGCCCCTGTCGATCACCAGCTATCTCCGGCGGGGGGAGCGGCGCTACGCCAAAGGCACGACCGTCGCCCTGATCCACGGGGTGGGGATGATCCACCGGGGCCGCTCCGAGCTCAACCCCCTGTTCGGGGAGCCGCTCATGAGCGCCGTCAAGGTCACCTCGGCCTTCCGGGACGCCATCGAGGACAAGTCGGTGAAGGCCATCATCTTCCGGGTGGACAGCCCCGGCGGGTCCTATGTGGGCTCGGACAGCATCTGGCAAGAGGTCCGCCGGGCCCGGGATGAAGGCAAGCCGGTGATCGTGACCATGGGGAACGTGGCCGGCTCCGGAGGCTATTTCGTGGCCATGCCGGCCGACCGGATCGTGGCCCACCCGGCCACCATCACCGGCTCCATCGGGGTCTATGCCGGAAAATTCCTCACATCCGACTTCTGGGAGATGCTGGGGATTTCCTGGGATGAAATCCACACGAGCCCCCAGGCGACCATGTGGACCGGCACCCGGGATTACACCCCCGAGCAATGGGCTCTGCTCCAGTCCACCCTCGACCGGATTTACGCCGACTTCACGGAAAAGGCGGCCGAAGGCCGGGACCTGCCCCTGGAGCAGGTTCAGGAAATCGCCAGGGGGCGGATCTGGACCGGCGCCGACGCCCTGGACCGCGGCCTGATAGACAGCCTGGGCGGGATTCCCGAGGCCATCCGTCTCGCCCGTGAAGCGGCCGACCTGGCCCCGGACGCCCCCATCCGCCTGAAAGCCTTCCCCCGGCCCCAGGGGTTTTTCAAGTCTCTTGTCCAGAAGCTCGGCCCCCTCGCGGGGCTCCTGGGGGATGGGGGCGCATCTCCGACGGGCCGGCATCTGAAGGCCCTGGAACCGGCGCTCCGGGAGCTGGGCCGGCGGGTCGGCCCGGTTCAGGCCGGCCCGTTGACCATGCCCGTCGTCGAGATCCGGTAGCCTTTCGGGACGCGCCTCCGGATCAAACCTCCAGGACGGCCCCGACGCAGCCGAAGAAAAAGCGCTCCCCCAGCCGGGCGTGGAGCCTTGCGGCATTGGCCTGACCGGTACAGTGAGAGACGCCGACCCGATCGATCCGGTAGCGGTCGATGGCCGCCAGGGTCGCCTCGAATTGCGCGTCGTCGGCAAAACCGAGATGAGTCCCCCCGATGACGGCGTGGAGGCGGTCCCGACCGAAGCGGGCGAGGACGTGCTCGATGATGTTGACCATCCCCGAATGGGCACAGCCGAGGACAAGGACAAGGCCCCGGTCGGTCTCCACCACCAAAGAGATGTCATCCCGGATCGGGTCCGGCTGCACCGGGTCGCCGTCCGCCGGGCAGGCAATCAGGTGGGGGTCCCCCCGTTCAAAGTCGGTCCGCCGAGGGACCTCGCCGGTGAGATGGAGTCCTGGCCCCACTTCGGTCATATCGGCCGAAAAACGGAAGCGGGCCCCCAGGGCCTCGAGGTATTCCCGCCGGTGAGGGATGCCGATGAACCGGCGGGTCCTCCCGTCGCTCCAGTACCGGGGGATGAAAATCTCCGGGTGGGCGTGGACGTCCACCGGCCCTCGAGCCCGAAGCACGTCGGGGAGCCCCCCGACATGGTCGTAGTGGCCGTGGCTGATCATCACCGCGTCAACCGCGGCCAGGTCCGCCCCGAGGGCCTGGGCGTTCTGGAGAATCCCGAACCCCTGGCCGGTGTCAAAAAGGTAACGGCCCCGGCCGGTCTCGATGTAACAGGCAAAGCCGTGCTCGCCGATCACCCGGAAGGGGTGGCCCACGGTGTTTTCACAGAGGATGGTGAAGCGGGTTGGCATGGTCTGCTCCTTTCTGAGGTGGTGTTCCCATTGGCCCGTGAAGGTAGAGGCGGTCATAAGAGATAATTCCACATACCATCCGATCCGGCCCCCTGTCAACGGGTCCGTCATCCCCCGTGGCGGGCGGGAGCGCTGACGTGACCCCGCTCGACTATTTCCTGTCCCGGCTGCCGCTGGTTCTGATGTTTGCCAACGGGTTTCTGATTTACCGGATTCTGGCCACCACCCGGCTCACCGAGGCCTTTGTCCGGCGGAGCTTGCGACGAAATGAGGGGCGGCTCCACATTCTCTTTCTCCAGATCATCGTTACGGCGGCCCTGCTGTCCGGTTTCATCCCCAACACGGTTACCGTTCTGATTCTCCTGCCGGTCCTGAAGACGGTCCGGGAGGATGTCGGGGCCGGCTTTCGAGACCGAGGGCTGACCACCGCGCTCACCCTGTCGGCGATTTACGGGGCCAACATCGGAGGGATGGGCTCGCTCATCGGGAGCCCGGCCAACCTCCTGCTCATCGGGGCCATGGAGCTGATGGAGGTGCCCGGCCGGGAGGGGGTTCGGTTTTTGAGCTGGTTTCTCTGGTCGGTGCCGTTGGTGGCGGTCCTCTGTCTGGTCGCCTGGGGGGTGGTGGTTCTCCTGGGCGCGCCCGGGATTCCCCTCAACGCCCGGACCGGGGTGGCCCCGTCGGCGGCTCCGTTCGAGCTGAGCCGCCGGGACCGGCGGGGGGGTGCGGCCTTTCTCCTGTTCATCGGGTTCTGGACCGTCGAGTCGATCCTGGAGGACCAGGTGGGCGGGTACCGGGTCCTGGCTCCCTGGGTTTGTCTGATCTACTTCGGGGGCTTTGGGGTCCTGAGCACCGCCCGGCTCGGGGGACGCCGGCCGCTGCTCTTCCCGAGCGACCTGATCACCGGCCTGCCCATCCGGGGAATCGTTTTTGCGGCTCTGCTGCTCCTGCTCATCCCCGTGTTCCGGGCGGCTGTTCCCCACGAGTGGGTCGCATCAACCCTGGATCAGGCGATCGGGCCGGGGACCCCGGCGACGGCGGTGGTCCTGGTCACGGTCCTGACGGTGATTTTCCTCACTGAGCTGTTGAGCAACACGGTGGTCTCAACCGCCTTTTTCCCCTTGGCCGTCTCGGTTTCGGCCGCATCGGGGATCTTTCCGCTGACGCTGTTGATCGGGGTTTCGGCGGCTTCCACCTGCGCCTTTATGACGCCCATCGCCACGCCCTGTAACGCTCTGGCCTTTGGCGAGATGAAGGGGACCCGGTTCCGCCGGATGCTTTTGGCCGGGCTGGTCCTGAACCTGACGACCGCGGTCCTCATGGCCCTCTGGCTCCCCATCGTCATCCCCCGGGTCTTCGGCTGAAGCGGAATGAGATCCGTTTCCGCCATTTTTCCATTGACTCAATGGCGTGGTAACCTATATTTAATAAAGGAAAACGCCACCGGTCTCGGGCCGGTGGATCAATCACGTTTGGATTTGATAACACTTGAATACAACGCAAAGGAGGAAGTTTATGGATCTCAAACAGAAAGGTTCCGAGGCCAACGTCGGCGGGTTCAATCAGCTTATGGTCAGCATGAAGTGGACCACGGCGGCGGACTTCGACCTGGCCGCCGCTTATGAGGATAAAAACGGCAAGCAGGGGCTGGTTTACTTCGGCGAGCTGGGGGATCTCAACAACTTCCCCCACATGCAGCTTTCCGGTGACGAAGGGGTCGGCGACAAAGGCGGTGACAACGAAGAAACCATGCGGATCACCAAGATCGACGAGATGAGCTATATCTGGCTTCTCTGTTGGGATTACGGAAAGGTCCAGGAGGGGTCCGCGGCCCGGTTCAACGACTCCGACGTCTCCCTGTCGGTGATCGACGACAAGGGCAACAGCCACAACGTCACCCTGGACACCGGCGAAATGGGCAACGTCGCCGTGCTGGCCACCATCGACAATTCCAGCCCGGTGGGCGCCAAGCTCGTCAACGAGTCCAAGGCCGGGACCCTCAAGGGATTGAGCAAGCTCCAACAGCTCCTGGACATCATCCAGGGCTAACCCACAACACGGAGGTAGAAGTCCATGGAGCTTAAACAGAAAGGCGAGGAAGCCAACGTTGGCGGGTTCAATCAGCTCATGGTCACCATGCGCTGGACCACGGCGGCGGATTTCGATCTGGCCGCGCTTTACGAGGACAAAAGCGGCAAGCAGGGCCTGATCTACTTCGGCGAGCGGGGGGACCTGAACGCGCCCCCTTTCATGCAGTTGTCGGGGGATGAGGGTGTCGGCGACAAGGGCGGCGACAACGAGGAGATCCTTCGGATCACCAAGCTCGACGACATGAATTACGTCTGGATCATGTGCTGGGACTACGGCAAGATCCAGGAGGGGGGCGCGGCCCGGTTCAAGGACTCCGATGTCTCCCTGTCGGTGATGGACGACCGGGGCACCACCCACGACGTGACCCTGGACACCGGCGAAATGGGCAATGTCGCCCTCATCGCCACCATTGACTGCTCCAGCCCCATCGGAGCGAAGCTGGTCAACAGCTCCAAGGCCGGGACCCTCAAGGGGCTCAAGACGCTCCAGGATCTCATGGCGGTCATTCGGGACGAATAGATCATAGCCGACTCCGGCGGCCGCCCCGGCGGGGGGCGGCCGCCGGCCCTTTTGTTGTCCACCGCCGGAGGCAACCGCCATGGACGGGGACTTTGAGCCGCTGCGGTTCAGCCATGAAGGTCAGCTTTTGCGGGAAATCGCCGCTCGGCTCGGCCCCGCGCCCCTGCGGAGCCTCGCCGAGGGGGAAGCGGTGCTGTCGGCCCGGCGCCGGGAGCTTTTGGGCGACGCCGTTCGGGTCACCGCCGAGCTGCTCCCCGAGGTCCACGGAACCTATCAGGAATGCTTGACCCGGGCCGGCGGGGACCTCACCGGCGACCTCTTTATCCAGCAAAGCCCCGTTTACAACGCATCGGTCTTCGCCCACGAAGGCCGGTTCGACCTCCTGGTCCACTCCTCACTGATCAACGACTTCTCCCTGGACGGGCTCCGGTTCGTCATCGGCCATGAGCTGGGCCACGTCGTGTTCTGCCACTCGGACCTCCCGGTCCACGAAATCCTCACCGGCGTCCAGGGGATTCCCCCGGAGGTCGCCAACCTTTTGCTCCGCTGGTCCCGGGCCGCCGAAGTCTCGGCCGACCGGGTGGGCCTCCTCTGCTGCGGTCAGCTCACCACGGCCGTCACCGCCCTGTTTCAGACCGCCTCGGGGCTGAAGGACATCGACGAGGACCGGGTGCTGGCATCCTTTCGGTCCCAGTACGCGGAGCTGGAGGCCCACATCCGGGGCGAAAAGCACCGCCGCCCCTGGATGCGAAGCCACCCCATGATTCCGGTCCGGTTCAAGGCTCTCGAGCTGGCCGCCCTGGACATCGTCTCTCTCCGGAAGGCGGGCCCGGCGGGCTTCAGTTGGAAGTCCTTCCGGGCCGTGGACGGCCAGATCGCCTTTATCCTGGAGGGGCTTAATGCGTGATCCCGCCCCACCGCCTTCCCGCTTGAATCAGCCTTTGGACCCGGCCACCCACCTCAGCCCCCAACTGTAGGCCTGATCACAGTCGGGATGCCCGTTGTGAAAGGTCACCCGCTTGGTCACGTTGATGGACCCGCCGGGAAACTCCAAAAGGGCGATGGCGCAAAAGGGCTGCTTGTCGTTCTGATCCCCCATGGGGACCTCCAGCATCGGCTGCCCCGGCACCTGGAGAGTGACCACCGCGTCGGTGGCCGACCAGTCGGGAACCCCTTCGTAAATATAGGTGTAGATGAGGACCCGCTTGAGCTGGTCGATGTGGGCCAGGTTGATCTTCATGTTTTCGCCCTCGGACCAGGCCCCGGTCCGATCATCGCCCAAGTGGAGGACGTAGGGCGGAGTCCCGAAGGCCCCGAAAGAATCGCCCAGGGGTTGGATGGCTCCCTTGAGCCCGTTGTTGAGCTCGTAGAGACAGCCCAGGTCGAGGTCGATTCCGCCGCTGCCTCCGCCGCCCAGAACCTTGGCGAACAGCCCTTTCTTTTTCCCTCCGGCCGGCTCCTGGTTCCAGTTCAGGTTGATCATGCACTCCCCGGTGGCCCCCTTGGGCTTGATGGCAAACGAGTCGCCCTTGGACTTCAGGGTGACCTTGGAGGCGATCTTGAGAGAGCCCGCTCCAGGGATCTTGGACCGGAAATCCTCCAGATTCATCACCTCGCTGTCGTTTTCCAAAGACGACGCGATGAACCCGGCCGAAAACTTCCCGATCACCGCCACCTGCCCGGGGTTGGTCGAGTCGAGCGCCACCACGTGCTGCTCCCCCCGGTCGGTGACCACCTCCACCCGGGCGTCGTAGTCGGCAAAGGTTCGGTTGGCCCCGGCGGTGGCGTCGGTGAAGTTCAGCGCGCAGATATAGAGGGCCTCGAAGTCGTCGAGCTTGCTGATCCGCATCTCCTCACGCTTGCTGCCCCCGGCCGCGCCCACGCCCTCGTCGCCGGAGAGCTCGATGAATGGAAAGGCATTGAGATCCCCGAGGCTGCCGCCGGAGTAATTGTCCGAATAGACCCCGCCGGTCCGGCCGTCCTTGGTCTTGTAAAAAGCCATGAGATCAAGATCCACGGCGGAGGTCCAGATCAGGGCAACCTTGATCTGCTTGAATGATCCGATGTCGGCCGATTGGCCTTTTTGCTTCAGCTCCATGGGTGTTCTCCCTTCGTTGGTTCAGTGGACCGGCTGATTGCTCAGTCCTTATCAGACCTCCGAGGTTTCCAATTTTTTGGAAACCTCGGAGGTCTCCAGCATCACTCAGTCCTCATTACTCAGTCCTCAGTCCTCAATCCTCAATCACCAGCTCGGCCCCGTTAATTGGAAACCTCGG
>CAYNGG010000089.1:8541-11943 GCA_964396575.1 uncultured Desulfobacteraceae bacterium
TCCTCAATCACCAGCTCGGCCCCGTTAAAATGGATGATGTCCGTATCGGGGGGCGAGTCGGACAGCGGCGGGATGTGCCGTCGGGTGATCGGCGGGACGTTCCCCGCCTCGTCCACTCCCCGAGGTGTCGTCCGGACCACCTGACTGGGCGGCAGAGGCCGGCCGTCTCGCAGGTGGTGGTAAAGGTGGTCCAGGATCTCCAAAAAGTAGGGATGGAGGGGGAGACAGGCGGCGGCCACGCCGGGCAGGGCGTTCATCGCGTCCAAATGGTGAGCATGGAGGACCTCGTAATACCGGAGCCCGCCGGCTTCCCCCTCGGCCCGTTTGCCGGCCGCGACATAGGCCCGGCTGGTGTGATTGACCGGCAGCACCGCGTCGGCCCGGCCGTGGACCACCAGAACCGGCCTTCCCCCGAGGCGACCGGTCGCCCGAACCTCCGCGACTCCCGCCCGGATACGCTCCCCCGCCTCCCGCATCCGGTCGGTCAACGGCTTCCCGTCCGGGGCCGTGCCGGTCCAGAGGGACCGAAGGCAGAGGGCCGCGTCGAGCCCCCCGTCGGGCCCATCGGCCGTCGATTCCAGCTCCCGCACCGGAATCGACCCGCCATCACGCGATTCTACCACAATTTGAACCGGTCCGGAGGGAGGAATGCCGTTGCCTTCGGCAAAGAGCCGGAGTGCCTCGTCGGGTGACAGGGGCCGGGGCTGTCGGGTTTCGGGGTGGACGGCGGCAAAGCCCAGCCCGCGGGGGGATTCGTCAACCCGGAACCGGCCGTAGGCGGATGCGTAGGTGACGGCGATGGCTTCGGATACCCCGGCCTCCCAATGGATGGGGGCAAGGGGGTTTTGGGGATCAAGCATGCCGGCCGCGTTGATGATTGCCTGAGCCGACCGGCCCTGCTCTTCGGGCGTCCGGCCGGACAGGATGCCCAGGTCGGCCAGACGCCGGCACCGTGTCCGCCGCCACCGGATGCCCTCCTCGGTCAGGTGGGCCGTGAACGGCCGATTGGCCGGGGCCAGGTCGGCGCAGGGCTGGAGAAGGTTGACGAGCGTGGCATGGTCGAAGAGGGGCCGCCCGATATCCGGCGTGGTCCAGACCCGGTCCCCCTGCCGGATCGTCAGCCCGTCCACGTCGGCCGGCTGGACGTTGGGCTCGGAGACCGCCACCCCGTCGATAAGACCCGCGTTGTCGATCTCGGCGGCCCGGAGAGCGGCCGCGCCCCCGTTCGAGATCCCCGAGGCGATGACCAGGGTCCGATCCTTCGTAATCGTCGGATCTACCTCTCCCGACCGTCGCCGCCGGCCGAAGTTCTCCGGCAGGTTGAGGATATAAAACGCGAATTGGACCGCCCGGAGCAGAGCCTCACCCCAGAAGGCTTCCGGGTTGGTCCCCGAATGGGCGTGGGGAAAGGCGAGGCGGTGGGGATGATGCCGGGCAAAGCCGGGGGAGACCTCGGCGACAAACGGGACGTCCGGCCCCGCTGATGCGGCGTCGGTCCGCTCCCCGGTAAGCCGGCTCACGGTGCCGGCATCGAGATCGTGGACCGCGTTGCCGGTGCCCTTGTCGGTGTAGGCCACGGCAAACCCGCGCTTTAAGGCCCATTCCCCCACCACCCCGACGGCGCCGTGAATCCCCCTGGACCCCGACGAGGCGGCCGCCACGATGACCGGCGCCGCCGGGTCGAAGGTCGCCGGGATCTGGACCATGAGGGTCACGGAACCACTCTTGGGATCACTTGTCGGAGCGGCCAGCGCGAGGTACTCCCGCCCGGCGATCCGGCCCTCGCCGCCCGTGGGCGTCCCGTCCGGAGCCAGATGGGGACCGTAGAGGCTGCCGTAGCCCCCGGCCTCGGTCATGTCGAAAAGGCCCCGGTAATTGGTGTAGATGGCCAGCCGGCGGAGCGCGTCGGCCGTGCCGGTTTCGCCGTCGTCGAGGGCCGGCGGACCTCCGGCCAGGCCGGACGCCCCCAGCCCGGCGGTGAGGAGGTCATCGCTTTCTCCGTCGCAGTTTCGTCTGAGAATCTCACCGCGAATCCATTGAGGATGATGGGTCATGGTGGCACCGTGTCTTTCATCATTTTAATAGAAGGGTCCATAGAGGTTGAATCGCGTCTTTGGCGTGATCAGGTTGGGTGGTTATCGCCAGGACTGACGCCGACCAGCCTCTCGGCGAGGCGCGGATAATTGCCTTAACTCCTTCTATTGTTTCGAGATAAATATAAACTCTACACAGGGATCGGGCAAATTGGCCATTTATAGATGGGCACTTTTCAATATCCGAGATCCCCAGGCTGACGCTAATGAAACCGGCTGAAGCCGGTTCGGGGTAAACGGCTCGATCGGCTCTCCGATAACAATTTGGATTACTTTCGAAAAATAGCGCACAGCGAAGCGGCGCGCTATTTTTTGTCAAGTCCATCCAATTGTTCGGCTTCCCTTAGCTTTTCAATGTCTATCTTATCTTGTGGCCTTCCACTCGCTTCTTTTGCTCGAATGAGATCAGATCGCGATATGAAAAATAGTTTGAGATCATCTATTTCAACCGTATCACGGTTCTTCCATACCACATCAAACTCAATTCCAGGGATTGACATCATAATATCGACTCGCAAAGGTGGTCTGCCCATCTGATAGAAATATCCTTCATGAGCAAAATCATCTGAAGTAAGATTTTCCAGCGGCGCACCGAACTGCTTCAATGCCAAATAAACACTTCTTGCATTTTCTTGATCGGTCGCTATAAAGACATCAAGATCTTTCGTAAATCGAGGTTCGCTATATCTCATCACTGCATAGCCGCCCACAATAAGATACCGTATTTTATATTTTTCGAAAAGCTTCAACAGTTCTTTGAAGTCTGGACTCGTCAGCATTTTTTCCTCGTATTAAAAAATAATCATTAAGCATTTCCGTTACAGCTTCGAAAATGGCAATAGCCCCTTGGGATTGCCAGAATCGAATATCGAATGAACGCCCGTCATCGGTTATACGTTGGTAATTTTCTTGTACTTTTATCATCTCTAATTCCTATAGCCGGACTAATTATCATCAGATCAATTCGCCTCGATAACAGGCCAGTTCAGGCATTATCAGAGCAACATAACGGCATCCAAGCTACGCTTCGATAGCCGCTATCAAGGCGCGAGGTTAAGCCGGTTTTCAACTATACTCTCCGCTTTACGCCTCTCCGATTTCATACCCACCGTGCCTGCTCACGGGATCGATTCCTATTGACCAGAGCGCTCCGGCACCGTCAATCAACAGCCCATGGGATAGGGCGTACAAATTGGCGGTGCCGCATGGGCCTGTTCCTGGCGGGGCACGTGTTTCAATGGGGGCGTCAACCGCGAGTCCTTGATCCGGTCTCACTTTCATCCGGGCAAAGGGAACCGATTCATCAAGG
>CAYNGG010000090.1:0-11931 GCA_964396575.1 uncultured Desulfobacteraceae bacterium
TAAGCGGGCGGGACGTCATCGAAATCGAAATCGGGATCGAAATCGAAATCGGTGCATCTGCCTCCCCCGGCGGGCGGGACGCCCGCGCTCCCAGGGGCCGGCATGTTGACCCCGGCATTGATCAGCATAAGCGTCGGCCTCGCTTTTCTCGGTCCTAAGTGTGTGTAAAGCACGGCCCTGAAGGAGAGGGGGGTTAGAGTTAACGGCGCCACGGCTGCTACTATCATAAGCCAACAGTATCATCAATCGGCGGGTCACCATTCTGGTCTCCATGGGGCTACTCCACAATATCGAGGAACACCGAGCCGTAGAGCTTCCGATAGCTTTCGATGGCGTCGGGGTCCAGCCACCGCTCATAGGCCCCCCGATACGGTTCCGTGGGCCGCTCCCGGCGGAGGATCTCGTTGATCCGGTCGATCACCTCCCGGCCCCAGGGGGTCTTGGCGCAGGCCACGCTCCCGAGCCAGGCGTCGTAGGTCCCTTCGTTTTCGATCAGCGGGATGGTCACGATCTGGTCGCGGACCTCCATCTGCTCGGCCACGTACCCCACCTCCTCGGGGAGGCCCAGCATGCAGTCGAGCCGGCCGGAGAGGAGCATCCGGAGGAGGCTTCCGAAGACGTCCTTGCCCGAGTGGACGAAGACCGTCTCCCGGTCCCGGAATTCGTCGAGCACGGCGTCGATGGCCTTGCCATAGGAGCGGTCCCGGGAGATCCCCAGCCGTTTTCCGTCGGTCAGAACCGTCTTCAGCCGGACCTCGGGGGCCGGGCCGAACCGGTCCCGGTGCTTTCGTAGCGTGATCAGGCCGTTGGGCAAGGTGAAGGTGCTCGGGATGGAAAAGTGCATGAAGGCCTCCCGTTCCGGGGTCCTGAAAAAGGCCACGTTGCAGACGGGCCGTCCCTGCTTGAGCTCGTGGATCATCCGGGCCAGGTTGCCCATGAGGGTCTCGTGGCGGTAGTCGGTGAGGCTCCGCTGGAGGATGTCGGTGATGACGTCCTCGTACCCGAGCCCCGCCAGGGGGCCTTCGTGGATGTAGCCGGGGGGAAAGACGGTCTCCATCCAGATGATTTTCTTGTCGGTCCCCTCCGCCGGGGGCGAGAGGCAGAGGGTTGCCAGGAACAGGACGGTCCAGTATCCGAATCGGTTCGATGTCATGGTCGCTCCTTGGATGGTTGAGTATCCCGGGCCGCCGGGTCGCTGATGTCGATGGCCAGGGCCCCGGCGATTTCGGCAACGGTCTTTTGAGCGGCCCGGAAGTCGAACCGGCCCAACTGGGACTCGAGGGTCCGGGCCGCTGACTGAAGGCCGGCGTTTTCAAGAGACGGTAACAGGGCGGGCAGGAGGTCTTCGGCCTTGGGGTTGTTGCGCCGGAGCAGCTCGGCCAGCTCGGCCAACCGGCGGGCGGGGTCGCCATCCCCGCCCGCGGCATCCCGTTCCGGCGGGCTCGGCTTCGCTTCCGAAGGGGCCGAAGCCCCGGCCATGACCGCCGAAAGGGCCGTCCTGAACCGACCGAGAGCGTCCCTGACCGCCTCGCCCCGCCGGGCGGCGGACTCCAGATTCGCCGCGGCATCCCGGAGGTCGATGGCCGAGAGGTTGGCGGCGACTCCCTTGATGGCGTGGGCCTGACCGACCGCCGATTCGGTATCCCCGGCCTCGAGGGCCGCCTCGATCCGGTCGGCCGCGGCGGCATAGTCCCGTCGGAAATCCGCGTGGAGGCGCCGGAAGAGATCGGCCTTTCCCTTCAGTCGCCGGAGGGCGTCGGGGAGGTCGATGCCCGGATAGTCGGCCGGGGTCAGGGGGGGATCGGAAACGATTACGGTCTCGCCTTGCAAAGTGGCGGCGGCATCCTGCCGCCGAAATACCATGCCGGCTGGAAGCCGGCCCCACATCGGTAATGATGTTCCTTCCGGCGGGGGCGTGGGAGGATGCGCCGGCGGGTGAGTCCAGCGGGCCAGTGCCTCGATGAGCGGCTCCGTCTCCACCGGCTTGGCCACATAATCGTTCATGCCCGCCGACAGGCACCGGTCCCGGTCGTCCCGGCGGGCATGAGCGGTCATGGCGATGATCGGCAGGTCCGCCGTCCCGAAGCCGGCCTCCCGGAGCCGGCGGGTTGCGGTTATGCCGTCCATCACCGGCATCTGGATGTCCATGAGGACCGCGTCACAGGGGACTCCGGCTCCGTCATGCCCCGGCGTGGTTATCGCGGCCACCGCGGCGGCCCCGTCATCGGCGATCTCCACCACCGCCCCCGCTGATTCGAGCATCTCCCTCGCCACCTGCTGGTTGATGGGGTTGTCCTCCACCACCAGGACCCGGATTCCCCGAATCGACGGGGATGGGCCGGTGTCCGGCGGCGTCGGAGCATCCTCGGCCGGATCGGCGCAGGGCGACGGTGCGGGGGCCAACCTTGTGTCCGCCGGAAAAACCTCGTCCGGCCGGCTCAGCCGGACGGTGAAGCGGAAGGTGGACCCACGGCCCGGCTTGCTCTCGACGCTGATCTCTCCGCCCATCATCTCCACGAGCCGGCGGGAGATGGCCAGCCCCAACCCGGCTCCCCCGAATCGCCGGGTGGTGGAGCAGTCGCCCTGGGTAAAGGCTTCGAAGAGACAGCCGGCCTGGTCCGGCTCCATGCCGATCCCGGTGTCGGCCACCGAAAAACGAAGCTCGGCCTCGCGGTCGTCCCCCCCGATCCGCTCGACGCTGATCCGAATCTCCCCCTCTTCGGTGAACTTGACCGCGTTGCTGACCAGATTGGTGAGGACCTGGCTCAGGCGGCGGGCGTCGCCGTGGAGCCGGCGGGGGACCTCCGGGGCCACCCACCGCCGCAGCTCGATCCCCTTTTCGGCGGTCCGGGCCGTGAAGAGGTCGATGATGTGGTCGAGGCGCTCGTCCACCGAAAAGGCCACCGGCTCGAGCTTCAGCTTCTCCGCCTCGATCCTCGAGAAGTCGAGGACGTCGTTGATGATCCCCATCAGCATCCGGGCCGAAGTCCGGATTTTGGTGAGATAATCCTGCTGCCGCCCGGTGAGGTCGGTCTTGAGGGCCAGGTCACTGAGCCCGATGATGGCGTTCATCGGAGTTCGGATCTCATGGCTCATGGCGGCCAGAAACTCGCTTTTGGCCCGGCTGGCGGTTTCGGCCTCATCCTTGGCGGCCCGGAGCTCGGCGGTCCGCTGGGAGACGAGCCGCTCCAGCTCCGTGTTGAAACCCGCCAGGCGGAGATTGGTGTCTTCGAGGGCCGTCGCGTAGTCGGCTTTCTCGGCCGCCGTCCGCTCGAGGTCCCGCCGGCCTCTTTCGAGCTGGCGGGACATGAGGTTGAAGGATCGGGCCATTTCCCGGATCTCGTCGTTTCCGGTGGCGGTTCCCGGATCCACCTGCTCCCCCAGGTGCCCGGCCTGGACCCGGTCCATGGCGACCTTGATCCGGTGGACCGGGCGGATCACCAGCCGCAAGAGCAGGGTGTTGAGCAGAAGGTAGATGCAGACCAGGAAAACCCCCAGTTGGGCGATGAACAGGGTGATGGAGAGCCGGGACCGGGAGCGGATTTCCGACGAATCGTAGTCGATCTTGATGTAGCCCACCTGCTCGCCCTCCACGGACAGAGCTTTCAGGTAGGTGATCCGGGATCGCCCGCCGGCGGTCTCGTGGGTGAAAGCGCTTCCCGACCCGCCGGCCGCATCCCGCCGGTCCGCCGGCAAGGCTGCCTCTGAGGCCGGGTCGGTGCCGGCAAACCGCCGGCCGTCCGGGGTAAAGGCGGTGATGGCGATGATCCCCTCCATCTCCGACATCTCGCGGAAGCTCCGGACCAGAGATTCTTTCATCCCGCCGAAGAGGTCGTTGGCCAGGGTCAGCCGGTGCCGGGCCAGAAGAGAGTCCAGGTCCAGGCGGACCTTTTCCATGAGATTGGCCTGGCGGTAGCTTTCCACCCAGTAGATCGCCGCGCTGAAAATCACGGCGACCAAGAGGAAGATGGCCAGGAAGGGGAGGTTGATCTTGAGCCGGAGCCGGCATGACTTCACGGCGGGACCTCCGCCGGGGCCGGAAGGGTTTTCAGGTCGGTGGTCCGCCCGGCCTCGATCCCCATGGCCACCACCCCCTTGACCGGGTCCCCCCGCCGGTTCATGGTAATCCGCCCAGGATGAGTGGCAACGGCGTCTCGCCGTTGAAAAAAAGTATCATCCCCGCCTCCCGGTGGGTGGTGAAATACCCTCGGGCCAGCCGAAAGCCGCCGTTTCGGTGAAACGCCTCTCCGGAAGCCGGGGCGATCACCGTGCGGAGGGGATGGATGAGGAGTCGGGTCATGGCGTTTCCCATCGGGGGCGGGTTTAAGTCAGTCGATCAACCGGTATTTCTGGAGCCCCTCGATGATTCCGGCGGCGTGGTCGTCTTTGGCGAAGTAGATCAGGCGCTTTCCCCGAAGGGCGTCGAGGGCTTCCGTGTGGTTGCCCACCACCACGCCGAGGACGTTGCCCCGGAGCATCTCGGCGTCGCTGCCGGAGTCACCGCAGACCACGATATGGTCCAGGGGGATCTCCCATTTGTAGCTCAGATACCGGATCGCCTTGGATTTGGACGCCCGGTGAGGCAGAATGTCGAGGTATTTTTCATGCGAGTAAACCAGGTTGTAGTGGCAGCGGTGCTGAGCCAGGGTGTCATGAATCCGGGCCAGCCGGTCTTTTTTGGGGGTCATGGTGTAGGCGACCTTGAAGGCGTTCTGGGCCATCTCCTCCCGGTACTCCAGAAAGGGGAGCGGGTCCAGGATGCTCTTGATCCGGTCCCGGTTCCAGTTCTTGGAGATGTGGGTGGCCCACCCCCGGTCGGGGAAGGTCTTGAACCGGTAGTAGATTTCGGCTCCCACCGAGGCGACGATCACGTCCGGCACCCGGATGCCCTGGGCCTCGAAGATCTCGATCACCTCATCGACGGTCCGGCCGGTGATGGCCCCGAACCCGATCCGGTCGTCCTCGGTTTCGAGGATCTCCATGAGGGCGGAGAGGGCATCGTCGTCGCCGGTGAGCGTGTGGTCGATGTCGGAGATGAGAAGATGGCTCAGGCGGGTAAGGCGGTTGCCCACCGGTCGCTCCTCGGCACGCTTCGCCTCGACGGTTCGGGATTTGTCCACCAGCGGCGAAATGGCGTCGATGTATTTGGAAACGTGGGCCTCCCAGTTGTAATGGGCGTTGATCCCGGCGATCCCGTTCCGGGACAAGGTCTCCCACTTCTCGATGTCGGCGATGACGCTCCGGATGGCCCGCTGCACCGCCTCGGTGTCGTTCGGGTCCACCAGGTAGCCGTTTTCGCAGTTGGCCATGATGTCCCGGGGGCCGCCGTCATCGGTGGCCACGAGGGGAAGGCCGCAGGCCGACGCCTCGATGAGGGTCAGGCCGAAGGGCTCGGTGAAGGCGATGTTGACGAAAACGCCCTTGTGCTCGGCGGCGATCCGGTAGAGCTCGGGGACCTCGTAGGTGAAGTCGTGCTTTTTGGGGATGGCCATCTTGCCGTAAAGGTCGTATTTGTCCATCAGCAGGAGCATCTGGGTGAGGACGTCCTGCTCGTTGTCCTCCATTTTGCTGATGTCCCTGCGGATGCCCGCGAAGACGGCCAGATTGGCCATGGCCTGAAGCTCCTTGTCGGAGCCGTAGGCGTGGATCAGCCCGGAGATGTTCTTCCGCTTGTCGGCCCGGCAGAGGGCCAGGATCAGGGGCTTGTCCGGCTTGGAAAAGAACCGCTGGAGCTCCTCGGTGAGGGTGGCCCGGGCCCGGATCGCCTCCTCTTCCGGCTTTCGTTCGGCCAGGGTGTGGTAGAAGGGATAGAACTTATCGAGGTTGACGCCGGGGGGGATGACCCGGTAAGTCCCCAGGTCCTTGTTGTCGTACATCCCGTACTGCTTTTCGATCTCCTGGTTGGTGGAGGTGATAATGAGGTCGGCGTTCTGGATGATCTCCTCCTCCACCCGGATGCGCTGGTCCATCTTGTAGATCCGGTTGATCTCCTTTTCAGTCATCTTCTCGTGGAGGAGCTTCGACTTTTTGGGCCGGCCGAGGGAGTGGCCGGTGAAGACGAACGGGGTCTTGAAGTAATCGGCCAGTTGCTGGCCGATGTAGCCGGCGTCGGGATAGTGGCCGTGGACGACGTCGGGCGTCTCCCCCTCCTTATGGATGAACTTGACCGTCTTGTCGATGAATTCGTCGAGGTGAGGCCAGAGGAGCTCCTTGCGCATATATTTCCGCCCGCCGCACTGGACCCGGATAATCCGGAACCCGTCGTTGATCTCCTCGACGGGCCGGCTGTAGTCCTCGGACACCCGCTTGTCGGCGATGAGCCGGGTGAACAGGTCCACCCGGCGGATATCCGGATGACGGCTCAGGGCCTCCCCCAGCTCGATAACGTATTTGACCTGCCCGCCGGTATCCGCGTCCCGGCCCAGCTCCATGCCCTCGTAACGCACCAGGCCGTGGATGCTGAACATCTGGATGTATAACCCATCCGCCATGTAAGTCCCCCTTTCGATGGTTTGCCGACTCCGGGTCGGTTTCACCTGACCGAAGCTCCAAATTATGAGTGAAAGCTTACCAGATTCCCGGCCGAAAGACAACGGGAGCTTGGAGCCCGGCGAGTCCCGACCCGGCCTTTTCCTTTGACAGGCCGCCGGAGCGGGGATATGATACCGCTACAACGGCCGCCGTTGCCCCCGTGACGGGGGGCCAATCCTTGTCCCAAAGCTATGAGGGCGTATGCACAAACCGGACCATTTCAACCTCCTTTGCGATTTGAGCGAGCTGGCCGATCTTATAGTGGAGCGCTCGAACATCGAGCGGTTCCTGGACCGGACGGTGCGGATGGTGGCCCGCCACCTGAAGGCCGACGTCTGTTCCATCTACCTCTATGACGAGTCGAACCGGGAGCTGGTGCTCCGGGCCACCGTGGGGCTCAACCCGAAGGCGGTGGGCCGGGTCCGGATGAAGCCGGATGAGGGCCTGGTGGGGAAAGCGTTTCAGGAGATGGCCCCTATCCGGGAGGCCTGCGCCTCGCTGAGCCCCCGTTTCAAATACTTTGTCGAGGCCGACGAAGACCGGTTCGAATCCTTTCTGGCGGTCCCCATTCAGCGGGGGGTCCAGCGGATCGGCGTCCTGGTGGTTCAGCACGAGCGTCGGAGCCGCTTCACCGAGGTGGATGCCCAGGCGCTTCGGGCGGTTGCTTCCCAGCTCGCCGGGGCCATCGAAAACGTCCGGCTGTTGATCACCATAAGGCGGGACGCGGCCGGGATCGCATCCGCCGGCTGTCCGAGCCCGGACGGGCTTCAGTTTTTCAAAGGGCAATCGGCGGCCGAGGGCTTTGCTCATGCACCGGCCACGGTCTTCTTGCGGGATCGAAAGGGGCTTTGGGTCGAGTCCACCGGCCCCGGAGAGGCCGACCAAACCCTGGAGGACTTCCGCCGGGCCGTGGCCGCCGCCGCCGACCAGCTCAAAGCCTTCGGCGAGCGGCTGGCCGAGCGGCTGCCGGAAAGCGCCGCCCTCATCTTCACCGCTCATTTCATGATCCTCAAGGACCCCCAGTTCATCGGCCGGATCGAATCGGCCATCGAGGAAGGCACCCCGCCGGCCGGGGCCGTCCGGTCGGTGGCGAGGGATTACATCGACCGGTTCGCCGCTTCCAGCCACGTTTACATCCGGGAGAAGGTCCACGACATCGAGGATTTGGCCACCCGGATACTGAAGAATCTTCAGGGCGGCGAGGAGGCCGAGGCGAGTGCCACGCCTGGGCGTGGGGCGGGGGTGGTGATCGCCCGGGACCTCTTTCCGTCGGAGCTCCTCAAGCTGGCCGCCGACGGGGTGGAAGGGATCATCCTGGTCCGGGGCGGGGTCACCTCCCACGTGGCCATCCTGGCCCGGTCTCTTCAGATCCCCCTGGTGATCGCCGACCAGCCCGGCCTCCTCGACCTCCCGGACGGCACCCCGGTGCTCATGGACGCCGACATCGGCAACATTTATATCCGCCCCACGGCCGAGGTCATCCGCACCTTCGAGGGCCGGCGGGCCGTTGATGAGACGGCGGCCCCATTGGCCGGGAAGGTGGCCCCGGTCACCCGGACCGCTGACGGGGTTCGGGTCCGGCTCCTGGCCAACATCAATCTTTTGAGCGAGCTGCCGGCGGCCCGAACCCTCAACGCCGAGGGGATCGGGCTCTACCGGACGGAGTTTCCCTTTCTCATTCGCCCCACGTTTCCCTCCGAGGCCGAGCAGCTCGTGATCTACCGGCGGGTGGTCGAGGAGATGGAGGGGCGGGAGATCACCATCCGGACCCTGGACGTGGGGGGCGAAAAAGCCCTTGCCTACGCGGACACCCCGGCCGGAGCCAACCCCGAGCTGGGGCTCCGGTCGATCCGGTTTTCTCTCCGGCATCGGGAGATCTTCGAGGGGCAGGTCCGGGCGATCCTCAGAGCCGCGGCCGGGAGTCCATCGATCCGGATCATGTTTCCGATGATCTCGTCGGTGGACGAGCTCCGGGAGGCGAAGGCGGTGGTGGCCGAATGCCGTGCCGCTCTGGAGCGGGAGGGGGTAAACCTCACCGATGCTCCCGCCGTGGGGATCATGGTGGAGCTGCCGGCCGCCCTCGGGGTGATCGACGAGCTGGCCGGGGAAGCCGACTTCCTGTCGGTGGGGACCAACGACTTTGTTCAGTACATGCTCGGGGTGGACCGGGGCAACGAGCAGGTGGCCGAATACTATTGCCCCCATCACCCGGCGGTGCTTCGGGGGCTGTCGGCCATCGCGGCCGCCGCCCGGCGTGCCGGGCGCGACGTGTCCGTCTGCGGGGAGATGGCCCACGAGCCGGCCTATCTCCCGTTTCTCCTCGGGATCGGAATCCGAAAGCTCAGCGTCGATCCCAACCACCTGCCGGCGGTTCAGGCCTGTATCGCCGGCCTTTCGATCGCCGATGCCGAGGCCCACGCCAGGGACCTCCTGGCGGAGGGCACCGTGGCGGGGACGACTCGGCTGATCTCGGCGCCGGCCGTGGCCACCGGCTAACGGCTGTTCTTCCCGGCCTCCCGAAGGGCCGCGTGAGCCGCCGCCAGGCGGGCCACCGGAACCCGGAACGGGGAGCAGGAGACATAGTTGATCCCCAGCTCGTGGCATAAGGCGATGGAAAGAGGGTCCCCGCCGTGCTCGCCGCAGATCCCGCATTCCAAACCGGGGTTCCGCCGGCGCCCCTTGTCGATGGCGATCCGCATCAGCTCGGCCACGCCGTCCTCGTCGAGGGTGGCAAAGGGGTTGTTGGGCAAAATCCCCGACTCCATGTACTCGATGAGAAAAACCGACTCGGCGTCGTCCCGGGAAATCCCGAAGGTGGTCTGGGTGAGGTCGTTGGTGCCGAAGGAGAAGAAGCCGGCGTACTCGGCGATCTCGTCGGCGGTGAGGGCGGCCCGGGGGATCTCGATCATTGTCCCGAACTTGTAGTCCACGTCGGTCTTCTGCTCGTCCATGACCTGCCGGGCCTCGGCCTCGAGGGTCTCCCGCTGCCGCTTGAGCTCGTTGGCATGGCTGGTGAGCGGGATCATCACCTCGGGCTTCACCGCGATCCCCTCCTCCTTTACAATGCAGGCCGCCTCGAAGACGGCCCGGACCTGCATCCGGGTCAGCTCGGGGATGTGAATCCCCAGGCGCACCCCCCGCATACCCAGCATCGGGTTCGATTCCCGGAGGCTCTCCACCCGCTTGAGGATCTGCTGCTTGACCTTGATCTCCTCGAGAAGGTCGTCGATGGTCTGGAGGTCGCCGGCGTGCTGGAGCCGGATCTTGAGGTCGGCCAGGTCCCGCATCAGCCCCACGTGATCCGGGAGGAATTCGTGGAGGGGCGGGTCGATCAGCCGAATTACCACCGGAAGGCCGTCCATGGCCCGGAAGAGCCCGGCAAAGTCGTCCCGCTGAAAGGGGAGCAGAGCATTGATGGCGTCCCGGCGATCAACCGGGAGATCGGCCAGGATCATCCGCTGGAACAGGGGCAGCCGGTCGGTCTCCATGAACATGTGCTCCGTCCGGCAGAGGCCGATCCCCTCGGCGCCGTACTCCCTCGCCCGCTTGGCGTCCCGGGGGTAGTCGGCGTTGGCCCAGACCCCCAGCCGTCGGTGAGTGTCGGCCCAGGAAAGGAGGCGGATGAGATAGGGGTCGTTGATGTCGGGCACCGAGGTGGCCAGCTCGCCGGCGTAAACCTTCCCCTGGGTCCCGTCGATGGAAATGGGGGAGCCCTCGTGGATGACGGTGTCGCCCACCCGGATTTCCCGCTTGCCCATGTCGATGGACAGGTCCGAAACCCCCACCACCGCCGGCTTGCCGAACTGACGGGCCACCAGGGCCGCGTGGCTGGTCCGGCCGCCCCGGGTGGTAAGAATTCCCCTGGATGCGAGCATCCCATGGACATCATCGGGCTTGGTCTCCGGCCGGACCATGATCACCTCCTTGCCGTCCTTGGCCCAGCTTTCGGCCAGATCAGCGTCCAAGGCCACCACCCCGACGGCCGCCCCCGGAGAGACGTTGAGCCCCGTTGCCAGGTAGTGGCCGCTGCTGTCGGCCGAGTTGAGAGCGTCGATGCTGAACTGAGGGTGGAGAAAAAAGTCAACGTGCTCGGGACGGATCCGGAGCACCGCCTCCTCCTGGGTGATGAGCCCTTCATCGGACATGTCCACCGCGATCCGCACCGCCGCCTGAGCGGTCCGCTTGGCATCCCGGGTCTGGAGCATCCAGAGCTTGCCCCGCTCGATGGTGAACTCCACGTCCTGCATCTCCCGGTAATGGCGTTCGAGCTTCCGGGCGATCTCCGACAGCTCGGCCATGGCCTCGGGCATGTCGTCGGCCAACTGATCGATGTTCTTGGTCATCCGGGTGCCGGCCACCACGTCCTCGCCCTGGGCGTTGATCAGATAGTCCCCCTCGATCTTCGGATCGCCGGTGGAGGCATTCCGAGTCATGGCCACGCCGGTCGCGCAGTCATCCCCCATGTTCCCGAAAACCATGGTCACCACGCTCACCGCCGTGCCCAGGTCGTGAGGGATGCCGGCGGCGTTCCGGTAGTCAACGGCCCGCTTGCCGTTCCAGCTCTTGAAGACCGCTTCGGTGGCCAGGGTGAGCTGGACCTCGGGGGACTGGGGAAACTCGAGCTTGGTGTGGCGGAGAAACAGCTCCTTGAACCGATCGGTGATCTCTTTCCAGTCCTCGGCGGTCAGCTCGGCGTCGGTCTCCACTCCCCTCTGGCGCCGGATCGCCGTGATCACGTTCTCGAAGACCTCATCCGAAACCCCCATCACCACGTTGCCGAACATCTGGACAAGCCGACGGTAGGAGTCATAAGCAAAACGGGCGTCTCCGGTGAGCCGGGTGAGCCCCTCGACGGTCTCGTCGTTGAGCCCGATGTTCAAAACGGTGTCCATCATTCCGGGCATCGAAGACTTGGCTCCGGATCGGCAGGAAACCAGCAGGGGGTTGTCAGGGTTCCCGAAGCCCTTCCCAGTCTCCCGCTCAATGGCCTCCATACCCGTCAGCTCCTGCTCCCAGAGCCCTTCGGGGAAGATTTCCCCCGCTTCCAGAAAGGCATTGCAGGCCCGGGTGGTCACCGTAAAACCGGGCGGGACCGGCACCCCGATATGCCGCATTTCGAACAGGTTGGCGCCCTTGCCGCCCAGGAGCTCCCGGACCCCTTCCCACGAGCCGCCCACGGCCGCCTTCACCGTTTCCATCTCATCAAATCGATAGACCCATTGATCCGTCATGACTTCATCCTTTCCTGATGGCGGAGGTTGCCACGCAACCCGATCCATGAAATTGTTTGTATCGTTAATCCGTTCAACCCAACTATATTCTCATAACCGGGTGAAGTTGTCAAAAACAAAGATTGCCCATGAGAGGGCCGGATGGGGGCCGTGATGGTATGGTTTTTCA
>CAYNGG010000091.1:0-11856 GCA_964396575.1 uncultured Desulfobacteraceae bacterium
GCAATTTTAGATTTTAGATTGAGGATTTTAGATTTTCAAAATCACAAATCACAAAATGAATGGGACATCGACTCGGGGGCCGTCCTGCCCGACCATGGCCATCCCCATGAGCAGGTGGTCAATCTGATCGATGGCCGTTTTGAGCTGGCCATCGACGGGGAGACACAGCTTTTGACGCCCGGCAAGGTGGCGGTGGTCCCGCCCGATACGCTCCACGGCGGCCGGGCACTGACCGACTGCCGGATCATCGACGTCTTTCATCCGGTGCGAGAAGATTACCGCGCATAGGCATTCAGATCACGGTTCGGGCTTGTGGAAACCGGCCTAAACATTTCATCTGAAAGCCGATGTGCGAGATTCTGACCAAATAACCAGGAGCACGACATGAAAAGCTATCGCAAAGAGCTACCGTTTGAGGTGCCGACCCGGCGCGGGTTCATCAATATCACGCCCCAGGTGAAAAGCTGCCTCGCCGAAAGCGGCGTCCGGGAAGGTCTGGTGCTGGTCAACGCCATGCACATCACCGCCTCGGTGTTTGTCAACGATGACGAGTCCGGCCTCCATCACGACTATGAAGTCTGGCTGGAAACCCTGGCCCCCCACGAACCGGTGTCCGGTTACCGGCACAATGTGGGCGAAGACAACGCCGATGCCCACATGAAGCGCCAGATTATGGGGCGGGAGGCCGTGGTCGCCATCACCGACGGTGCGCTTGATCTCGGACCGTGGGAGCAAATCTTCTACGGCGAGTTCGACGGCCGCCGCCGCAAACGGGTCCTGGTCAAGATCATCGGGGACTAACCGGCCGGGTCATTTCCCCTTGGAGATGTTGCTGATGGTCTGGGCGTTCCATCGGCTGTTCCCGGAAAGGGTAGGGACCTGCTCGCTGTTCAGGATGTCTTCAATCTGCTTGTAAGAGAGCTTCTTTTTCCGTTGGCGGAGAATCCACTTCACCAGAAGCTCTTTTTTGATGGCTTTGAGCTCGTCATCGAATTTGCGGATGGGAATGCCCAGCTCAGTCTTTCCCTTGATGTCCTGAAGCTTCGATTTGATCTCGTGGAACAACGGGTCGCTCTGATGTGCATTCATACCATGTCCTCGCCTTTCGTGGATGGGGTGAACAGGGCGTGCTCACGTGAACAGATATGAGGCGATTGCCTGGTCGCCGGGGTTCTCCACCGACTCCATTGCCGGGATCGCTTGGAGCTCCATCCCGGCGTGGCCGTCCCGAACGTAACGGACCACCGCCTCGCGCTCCACAACGGAGCCGGTCAGATCATCCAGCCGGAAGATCACCTCGAGCCAGTCACCTACGGAGATGGGTACGTTTCCGGCCAACTGGGCTTTGATCCCCTGCCGGGAGAGGTCCTTGACCACCATGGCGTACCGTTCGGACATGTGCCGGGGGCGGAAGCCACCAGAAAAGAAGACCCGTTTGCGAAGATGGCGTCGCCGCTCCAGCAGAACCGTGTGCGAGTGACCACACGCGCAGCAGTGGCGAATCTTCACGTTTCCTTCGGCCTTGAGATGGTCGGAGCAGTCGATCGCCATCCGCTGCCCGCATCGGGGGCAGACCACCGTGGCCAAACCGTGCTCGCGAACGGTGACTTTGGACAGATCCGCTGAATAGTGCTCGGGCGCGGCTCCATCCTTGCCCCGTTCTCCCCTTCCATCGCATTGATCCCAGTGATTCAATCTCACCCCTTGGTCCAGGAAATCTCCGGCGTCTTTTTGCGCCTCCCGCAGCCTCATGATTCCCTTTTTTCACATTTCTTATAAAGAAATCAATGGGATTGAAATGGTAATCGCCGGTAGGGATTTTCTACTCCCCCTGATGGCGAGCAGGGGGCGGGTCAGGTTGGGCTCAAGGGTGAGCACCACGGTCAGGGTGCTGGCGGAATGGTGGGGAGGGGAGTGCTTCCGGCGGACAGCCGGGTCCCGTCGATCCAGATGGCTCCATCCAGCCGGGGCGGGACCTTATCGAGGGACGTTCCGGGCTTAGGGGGATAGGCTGAAAAGAAGTTGGCACCGGCGAGATCAGCGCCGGTCAGGTCAGCGCCCCGCAGGTCGGCATCGAGGAGATTGGCGCCGGTGAGATCCGCTTCCCGGAGGTCCGCGCCGGTCAGGATGGCTCGCAGGAAATCGGCTCGATGAAGCCGGGCGCCGTTCAGGTCCGCATCAGCCAGGTTGGCATCGATGAGCCGGGCGGCTTCCAGGTTGGCCCGGAGCATACGGGCCCCCTGGAAGTCGGCTCTTTCGAGGGCGGTCCCGACAAAGGTGGCATCCCGGAAATCCGCCCCCCGAAGATCGGCTCCAATCAGGTAAGCCTTCGTAAAGTCGGCTTGGCGGCCGTCCGCTCCGCGCAGGTCGGCCCGATGGAGACTTGCCCCCCGCAGGTGGGCATGCCGGAGAACGGCCCCCCGGAGATCGGCGGCCAGGAGGTTGGCGTTCAAAAGGTCGGCCCATGAGAGATTGCTATGGGCGAGCTCCGCATTCTGGAGCGTTGCGCCCCGGAGGTCGGCGCCTTCCAGATCGCCCTCCGGGCAGCTCCCCTCGGTCATCAGGCGAGCGAGATCGGCCGGGTCAAAGGCAAACGCCTGAGCCGCCAACCACAGGCTCACGCCGATGACGATGGCCGCCATCCCGCCCGGTTTCATGGGGTCCAGGCGCACGAGATGGGTGTCGGTCCCACGAATGACAACCGCTTAACGACTCATCCCGATCACGGCGCGTTCCCCGAAGAAACCACGCTGTCCAGCTCCGGGTCCGACGGCTTACCGACCAAGCCGACCTTTTGGTCACCTTCCCTGGATTTCACCGGTTCCAAGAGAGCCCCGAAAATCTGGTCGGTCGGCTTGGGCGGGGGCGTTTTGGCGGTTTTTTGATCGGGTTCAGCGGCCTTCGTGTCCTCGGCGGCCGGCTCGGCCTCCGCCAATTGGCCGAAGATCTGGAAGTTATCACCCAGCTCGCCGGCAGCGGCCACGGATGGTCCCGTCAGCACGAGGCTGCATCCGAAAGCCAGGATAACCATAACGATGATCTGAGGTTTCATAAGGATCTCCCTTCTGTGTTGTGCCCGTTTCTTATGATTGACAATCGCCGATGGATGTGCTAAATAAAATTCATCAAATGAATAAGATAAATTTTATTTTGTGCTTGTATTTTATTCCTTTTGTGATAATAAATCAACCTAATTTTGAATTTCTTTCGCCCCGCTCATGCCCGCTCGCCAGCGGACAACGCGGCAGGCGGAAAGCGTCTGAGAAAGGAGGTGACGAGACATTCAGACGTCAGAACATGGACGACGCATCCATTGATGGTAACGATCAAAACGGAACATGAACCTGATGAAAGAGGAGAGAACAACATGCGGAAAACGTACCTGATGGTGTTGACAGTGATGGGGCTCTGTGTGGCAGTGGCGGGAAATGCTTTTGCGGCGAATGCAACCCGGAACGAATGCATTGCCATGGTTCGAGAAGCGGCTGAGCTGCTCAATACTTCGGGCGTGGAACCGGCCATCAAGGAGATCAACAAACGCGACGGCCGGTTCGTCTGGAAAGACTCCTACGTCTTTCTGATGGACCTGGACGGCAAGATGCTGGCCCATCCAGTGAAACCGGAGCTCACCGAAAAGGAGCACCTGCTTCTGGAGGTTGATCCGAACGGCAAGGCCCTCTTCGTCCACTTCGTCAATCTGGCCAGAAACCAGGGTGAAGGATGGGTGGATTATCTCTGGCCCAAGCCCGGTGAAACGATCCCGTCTAAGAAGGTCACTTACATCTACCGGATCCCCGGGACCGAATACTTCCTTGGCGCCGGAATCTATACGGGGATGATGCACTAAACGGTCGCCCCCCCGCCCAAAACCCAAACAGCCGCCCCGGCCATGGCGCCGGCGCGGCTGTTTGCTATTTTAGACCCCGGTCAGCACCAGGCTGACGCAGAGACGCTTACTTGATCCAGGGCTTACCCACCGGCAGCACATCCCGGCCGAAGACATCCTGGTAGATAAGGTGAGCCATGACATACCATGCGTTCAGAGCACAGAGCATCAGCTCGTACCCGGCCACCTTGGTCAACTGAGGATAGCCGAAATGGGCCAGATCCAGCAGGATAAAGCCGATGAGGAGGAGGGTGAACGTTGATGCCAGGGCCGAGTTGATCCGCATGGAGCCGACCCACATGATGGCGGTGTAAAGGGTCCAGACCACGAGAAACCATCCCACATCCGTGGTGCTGGATTTGTAGATGCCGAAGTAGTTACAGATAAAGATGACGCCCAGGGCAATCCAGAAGCTGCCGTAAGCGGTAAAGGCGCAGTAACCGAAGTTGTTCCCGGTCTTCATCTCCTGAAGCCCGGCAATGAGCTGTGCCAAGCCGCCGAAGATCAACGCCAACGCCAGAACCGGTCCGACGCCGCACCAGCCCACGTTGTGAAACTGAAGGATCAATGTGGTCAGTCCAAATCCCGCAAGCCCGACAACCGCCGGATTTCCCAATTTCTGCTCTGCCATAACAACTCCTCTCCTTTGCTTAAACGGTTAGTTAAATAGTGCCGCCGAGGCGGCTATAAACGTGTGTTCCAGTTGATCTCAAGGGGCGGCCCCGCGGATCAACCGCCTCAATGTGAATGGAGCGCGCCGGTGGACGCTCGTCCGTTTAAAAGAAGCCGGGGATAGCCTTATCCCCGGCTTCTATTGTCAGCCGTCGCGATGGTCGGATCGGGAGTCCCGAATCCGCCCCAGATCTTATTTTCGGGATTTGGCCAGGCCGATCTGAGTGAGGGCCTCTTCCATCTCCCCGAGAATAGTCGGGTCGTCGATGGTGGCCGGCATGTTCCATTCCTTGTTGTCCGCGATCTTCTGGATGGTCCCCCGGAGGATCTTTCCGGACCGGGTCTTGGGCAGCCGCTTGACCACCGTGGCCGTCTTGAAGGCGGCCACCGGGCCGATCCGGTCCCGGACCATCTGAATCACATCTTTAACGATATCCGCCTCGGGCCGGGTAATTCCTGACTTCAAGACGATGAATCCGACCGGCACCTGGCCCTTCAGGCTGTCCTCGACTCCCAGGACGGCGCATTCAGCCACATCCTGGTGATCCGACAGGATCTCTTCCATGGCTCCGGTGGAGAGCCGGTGACCGGCGACGTTGATGATGTCGTCGGTTCGGGACATGACGTACACGTAGCGTTCCTCGTCGATATACCCGGCATCGGCGGTCTTATAGTACCCGGGAAATTCCTCCAGATAAGCCTTTTTGAAGCCCTCGTCGTTTTTCCAGAGGGTCGGCAAGGTCCCCGGGGGCAACGGCAGCTTGACCACGAGAGCGCCGATCTGGCCGGCCTTGACCTGGTTGCAGCCCTCGTCCACCACCTGAACATCCCAGCCGGGCACCGCCTTGGTGGGAGAACCGTATTTGACCGGGAATTGGTGGAGTCCGACGCAGTTAGCGCAGATGGCCCAGCCGGTTTCCGTCTGCCACCAATGGTCGATAACGGGCACGTTGAGGTTCCGTTCGGCCCACTGAATGGTGTCCGGATCGGAGCGTTCGCCGGCCAGGAAGAGGTGCTTGAAGTTGGAAATGTCGTATTTCTTGATAAACTCGCCGTTGGGGTCATCCCGCTTGATGGCCCGGAAGGCGGTGGGAGCGGTGAAAAGGGCCTTGACCCCGTGCTCTGAGATGACCCGCCAGAAAACGCCGGCGTCGGGGGTGCCCACCGGCTTGCCCTCGAACAGGATGGTGGTGCAGCCCTTGAAGAGGGGGGCGTAGATAATGTAGGAGTGGCCGACTACCCAGCCGACGTCCGATGCGGCCCAGTAAACGTCACCGGCCTCGACTCCGTAAACGGCGTTCATGGTCCACTTGAGGGCCACCACATGGCCGCCGTTGTCCCGGACCACGCCCTTGGGCTGTCCGGTGGTCCCGGAAGTGTAAAGGATGTACAGCGGGTCCGTCGCCTTCACGGGGACACAATCGGCCGGCTTGGCCTCCGCCATGGCCTCGGCCCAATCCACGTCCCGGCCCTCCTTCATGCTCGCCGTTTCCATGGGCCGCTGGAGGATCACGCACTTTTCGGGCTTGAACTCCGCCATGTCGATGGCGCCGTCCAGAAGCGGCTTGTAGGGGATAACCTTTTTGACCTCGATGCCGCAGGATGCGGTGACGATGACCCTGGGCTTGGCATCGTTGATCCGGGTGGCCAGCTCCTTGGCGGCAAATCCACCGAAAACCACCGAATGGACCGCGCCGATCCGGGCGCAGGCCAGCATGGCCACGGCCGCTTCCGCGATCATCGGCATGTAAAGGATGACCCGGTCGCCTTTCTGGACCCCCTGATCGACGAGGACGCCGGCGAATTTGGCCACTTCGTCCCGAAGCTCGGTGTAGGTGTATTTCCGGATCGTGTCGGTGACGGGGCTGTCGTAGATCAGGGCAAGCTGATCCCCCCGGCCGTTTTCGACGTGATAGTCGAGGGCATTGTAACAGGTGTTGATCTCACCACCCACAAACCATCGGTAAAACGGCTTGTTGGAGTCATCCAGGACCTTGTCCCATTTCTTGTACCAGTGGCAGTCCTCGGCGGCTTCGCCCCAGAACCCTTCGGGATCCTTCATGGATCGTTCAAATGCGACATCATAGGCGTTGGTCATCTTAGGCTCTCCTTTTGTTGACATGTTAATATTGCCGGTGAATAAGGTTTGACAACGGTATGGCCTGCTCGTCAAAACGGCACCATACCGATGACCGCGGTGTGTGTCAAGCGGAATCAATGAATCCAATCCAGTAGTTGAATGAACAGCATTCAGTGACTGAGGAAATTTCGACCGGACGGCCCAAAACCTTGTGTCGGGCGCTGTTCAATGGTAGAAAAGCGGAAGTGAAAAAATGATAGCATCGACCCTTCAACAGCGTGAGCCCATGCAACCCTTTTGCCGAATCAGGCCGGCCCTCATCACCATTGCGCTCCCCTTTGTGCTTTTGGGATGCGATGACACCTCTACCGACGCCCCCGAAGGCTGCCGGACGTACAGCGTAACATGGCTATCCGACGGCCCGGGGCTGACCGAAGGCCTGCCCGGCGAGATCCGGACCCCGATCCCCGTCAATTGCCGCTTCGATGCCGAAACCCGTGAATACCGATGCCGGGCCGAATTCATCGGACCCTACGGCAGCCCCCAAATTCATGAGAAGGTCTGGCAATACCCCGACATCACGTCCTTTATTTCGGAGGCCCGGGCGGTGGGGCGGCGCCGGTATGAGACGCTCACGGTCACGGCACCGGGCCCCGCCGTCGGCGTGATCCCCGGCCCCCGCCGGGACGAGGACCACGGATACGACAACGCGGGCCGCCTCGTGACCACCAACGGGGTCGCCTATACGGCCTGGGACGCCCTCGGCCGGCCCCTGGCCGCCGCGCCGACCGGAATCCGCACCGACGATCCGGGGGACCGGTACGACTACAACGACTCGGCCCGGACCGTCACCCGCTATTACAGCTCCCGGACCCTTACCCCCCACCCGGACGGCACGGTCCCCTGTATTCCCCGATACACCGAAACGGAATACGACGCCGACGGCAACGTCATCCGGATCGACGAGACCGGCGTCGAAACCCGCTACTCGGTCGTGGAGACCGAGACCGTCTCTGGACCGCAACCGTAGAGGAGCCGATCGCCGGTGTTTGATTCGTTTTCCGACCCCATCGACGCCCTCGGCATCATCCACGCTTACGCCGGGGCCCGGCCCGATCCCGACGGCAACCGGCTCTTCGCCCTGGCCGCCCTCCGCCTGGAAGCCGATGGGACCCGTCAGAGATTTCAGACGCCGGTCCGATACGAGGGTTTAACGGAGCGGGACCGACGGTATTCGGGGGCCGCCCCGAAAGCCCTCCGGGATGCCCCGTCAGCCGCCGAGGCGACCCGCCGACTGGACCGGTTCCTGGCCGGAGTCCGGGTGGTCTTCCACTTTGACGATGGCGGGCCCAAAGCCGACCTCGACGCCTTTCTACCCGGCCGGCGCTTCGTGGATCTCGCCTTTGCGGCGGCCTATCTGATGCCGGACCTCGACGCCCACACCCCCAAGCGGCTCCACGAATACCTCACCGAAACGGTCCGGGACACCGTCCAATTCACCGCCGCCGAACGGGTCGATCTCAACCTCTCGCTCCTGCAACACCTAACCGGGGTCCGTCTCGCTGAGAAATCCTTCCCGCCGGCCCCGGTTCTCCGGTACTACCTGCTCCGCGGTCGGACCCTTTTCGGAACGGCCGTCGTCCATGTGGCCCGGCAATACCGCGATTATTTCGGCGGGTCTTTTTCTCCCTGCACGACCGAGGACAGCGGGGTCTGGGGGCGTTTTCTGGCACGAGCCGGCTCGGTGCCCAAGGAGTCCCAGGCCAACAAGACCGCCTGCCATCGGGTTTCCGAAGAGACCCTGGAAACCCGCTACCGGACCCTGGCCGAGTCGGGCAGGGGGTACCGGTTCCGGCCGGAGCAGCTCGCCTACGGCGGCCACGTGGCATCGGCCCTGGCCGACGGCGCCGTCCTGACGGTCGAGGCCGGCACCGGTACCGGCAAAACCCAAGGATACCTGATCCCGGCCCTGGAATTTCTCCGGCGGAACCCCCGGGAGCGGGTCGTCATCTCCACCTACACCAAAAACCTCCAGGCCCAGATCTTCGGCCGGGAGCTGGTCCTCTCCCGGGGGACTTTCCAGGACCTTTACCGGGACATCCCGGTGGCGCTGCTCAAGGGCAAATCGAGCTACTTCTGCGCCCGGAAGCTCGATCATCTTCATGAACAGGGAATGCGGGGCCGGCGCCTTCTGGCCTGGCTTTATCTCCTCCACATCGCCTACCGATTCCAGGAAGCCGACGGCGACTCACCGGCCCAAACGGTCCGGGAGCACTTGGCGCCTCATCTGAACGAAATGCGGGCCGAAGCGACCGCAAAAAGCGGCTGCACCACCAGCCACGTCCGCTGCCCGGCCCAGGTGGTCACCGCCGATGCCGCAACCGCCCGGCTGGTAATCACCAACCATCACAAGCTATCCCTCATCGACGGCGACCCGCTGCTGACCGGCCGGTTCCGGAACGTGATCATCGACGAGGCCAATCACTTCGAAACCGCCGTTCGAAGTGCCTTTACCGTCGAAGCCAGCGCCCCGGAGATCGCCCCCACCCTCCGCTACCTCGAGGGCCGGACCGCCGGCCTGGCCGAGCGAAAACACGCCCCCCATCGGAAGGCGGTGTGCGGAGCCCTGGCCGGGGTCCGAACCCTGGCATCCGAAATCGCCGCCCTGGCCGAGGCCCTCGGGAGCATCCCCCCCAAGCCGCCGCCGGGAACCGTCCGGGAGCTGGCTTACGCCCATAACGCCTATCGGTCCGGTCACATCAACGCCCACATCGACCCGATGCTCGAAGCCCTGGAAAGCATCAAGGATGGACTCAAATGGGTGGGGGACCCCGACGCCGTCCAGCGCCTGAAGCTGCCCAGCCGGAGCGTCCAGCGGATGAAGGCGGCCATCAACCAGCTCGGGGACTGGGCCGAGGCCCTCAAAGTGATCCGGAGCGGCGAAGCGGCCGAAAACCGGGTGGCCTCCCGCCAGGTCTTTCGGCGCTCCTTCCGGCTGATTTCCCAGGAAGTGGAGGTAAACCACCTCATCGGGCGGCACATCCATAATCAAAAGCGGTCGGTGATCTATACCGCCGCGACCCTCTGCCATGAGGCCTCGTTCGAGAGCTTCCGGCGGATCACCGGGATGGACGACGACGCCCCCGGCCGGTACCAATTCGCCCGGTTCCCCTCCCCCTTTGCCCGGAACCGGATGGAGATCATCGTCCCCAAGACTGCCGTGAGCGGGCGGTACGCCAACAAATCGGATTGGACCCGGACGGTCATCGAGACCCTTCCCCGCCTGATCTCGGAGACCGACGGTCGGACCCTGGTTCTCTTCGCCTCCTACCAGGACATGATCCAGATCGCCGATGCGGTGGCCCCTCAGCTCGACGAAAGCCGTCATCCACTCCTGGTCCAGCAGCGGGGCCAGCCCACGGTGAGCCTTTGCGACGAGTTCCGGACCGTAAAAGAGAGCGTGCTTTTCGGAGTCGATACCTTCTGGTACGGCGTCGATTTCCGGGGGGATACCCTGACCCAGGTGATCATCACCCGGATTCCCTACCCTTCTCCCGCCGATCCCATTCTGGCGGCCCGGAAGAAACTCCTGCCGGCCCACCAATACTGGGACCGGTACCGCTACGACACCGATATCAAAATGAAACAGGGCATCGGCCGACTTATCCGCTGCGACACCGACCGCGGGCGGGTGGTGATCCTCGACTCCCGATACCGGCCGGAAGACTGACCGCCCCTTACCGGCGGTGTCTTCGGTATCCCAGCACCACCCAGTAGATGGCCCAGCCGAGGATCACCGGTCCCCCTCCGAAAACGGCGAACCGGAGCGGATCGCCGTGTCTCGGGTCGAAAAGATAGGCCGCCGCCAGGAGATAGAGAATCGAGGCGACAATGGCCAGCCGTATCCGGCCGGACAGGGATATCCGGGGCCGGACCCGCCTCCGGGCCGTCGCATCGCCCCCGGCCCGCTTGGGGAGATAGAATAGGATGGCGATGATGAGGAGGATAAGAATGATTTCCTGAAGTCCTGACACGATCCGTCTCCGTAGCCTATATCTCGATGGGCGTTTCCGCCCAGAACCGTCCAATTGCCGCTACCACTGCCGCCGGGCCATCGACCCGTCGAGGACGCCAGGATTCGGGAAACCGGTCCGTCCAGGCGGGAAGGGCCAGCCGCTCGTCGATGAGGAGCACCGCTCCCCGGTCCCGCTCCGAACGGACCACCCGGCCGGCGGCCTGGAGCACCCGGGTCCATCCCGGCACCCGGTAGGCGGCATCATAGCCGCTCATCCCGCCGGCGTCCAGTTGCTTTCGGATCAGCTCCCGCTCCGCGGTCACCGGCGGCAGCCCCACGCCCACCACGGCCGCCCCGGACAGGCTCGAAAAAGGCGGGACCAGGTCGATCCCCTCGCCGAAAATCCCGCCCAGTACGGCAAAGCCCACAAGCGTGTGCCGGTTTTCACCACTGAACCGGGCCAGAAACCCGGACCGGTCCGCCTCGGTCATCCCCGGCTGCTGGACCGCCAAATCCACGTCCGGCGCCATCCCGGCAAAGGCCGATAAAACCGTCCCCAGATAGTCATAAGACGGGAAAAAGGCCAGGTAGTTGCCCCGGCGCCCGACCACAAACGCCCGGATCATCCCGGCCACCGCCCCGGCGGTCCGCTCCCGGTGACGGTACCGGGTGGAGATCCGGTCGGCGACCATCACACACAGGTGCTCCGGCGGAAAAGGCGAAGGCAGACAGGACACATCGGCCGTCTCCCCGACTCCGAACGACTCCCGGAAATACCCGGCCGGGCGGAGCGTGGCCGAAAAGAAGATCGCGGATCGGGCCGCCCGGATGAGCGATCCCAGCCGACCGGCGGGATCGAGACGGAACAGCCGGACCGAGCGGGCTCGCCCCGAACGGGAAACCAGGGTCACGTACCGCTCATCAAAACCCTCGGCCGTGCGCAGCATCCCCAGAGCCTCAAAGTACAGATCCATCAGCGGATCGGGCAGAGCGGCCGCGCCGCCCTCGTCCGCCAGACGCCCGTCCACCACTTCGCAAAACCGCTCCAGTGCCGACAGGAGAACCGACGGCGGCTCCGGGGCGGAATCGACCCCGAGATGGTCAGCCAGCTCGGCCATCCGGTCATCGATCTCCGACAGGACCCGCTCGATCTCGGATGAAAATCCCTGAACCGCGGCCCCGGCCCGGGCCACCGACCGGCGG
>CAYNGG010000092.1:0-11779 GCA_964396575.1 uncultured Desulfobacteraceae bacterium
TCGCTGATGATCCCCGCTTCCTTGAGGGCGTTTAGCTCCTTGAGCTGGGTGATGACGTCCGGGGCGGCGTCGGGGTGGGGCAGGAGGGGCCGGTCCGGGTCCGTTCCGGCGTCGAGCATTGGCGGGCCGCCGGGTTGGCGTCCGCCGTAGGTGAGGGTGAGCAGGCCGTTTAAGACGGAGACCTGGACCGGCGCGCCCTGGCTCAGGCCGTCCCGGACGGCTCCGCCGGCGGCGGCCCCGTCCCGGCGAATCCGGTTGACCCGGCTCCGGACCCAGCGGATGAGCAGGGCCAGGATCAGGATAAAGGCGAGGCCCCCGCCGACGATGATGGCGTAGCGGAGGTCGATGACCCCCTGGATGAGGACGACCACGAAGGCCCCGAGCAGGGGGACGGCAAAGAGGGCGATGATGATCAGGTAAAAGAGCCCCAGGCTGGCGAGGATGTCGGTCTGCCGCTTGAGGTAGTCGCGTTTCCCGGCCATTTAGCTCGCGGGGCGGACGCCCCGGATGGCCCGCAGCCGGTCGAGGACCGGCGGGTGGGAATAATGGAGCAGGACGTAGAACGGGTGGGGCGTGAGGTTGGTCAGGTTGTGGGCTGACAGGGTTTTCAGGGCGCCGGCCAGGGCGTCGGGATCGCCGGTGGTCCGGACCGCGTACCGGTCGGCGTCGTATTCGTTTTTCCGGGAGCGCATCTGGAGCAGGAGTCCCAGGACCAGCTCGATGGGGGCGTAGAGGATGCCGAAAAAGACGAGTCCCGCGTAAACCGAGGGCTGATCGAGGTAAAACGCGGAAAACAGCGGCGGCGCGGTCAGAAAGAGGGAGAGGAGATAGAAGACGACTCCCATGTGGATGATCCCGATGATCAGGGACTCGAGGATATGGCGCTTTTTGTAGTGGCCGATCTCGTGGGCCAGGACGGCCAGGATCTCCCGGGCCGGGTGTCGTTCCATGAGGGTGTCGAAGAGGGCGATCCGTTTGTGCTTGCCGAACCCGGTGAAAAAGGCGTTGGACTTTTCGGACCGGCGGGAGCCGTCGATGACAAAGACGTTGTCCAGGGGAAAGCCGACGGAGCGGGCGTAGTCGAAGATCCGCCGCCGGAGGTCGCCGTCGGCCAGGGGCTCGAACCGGTTGAACAGCGGCATGATCCAGGTGGGGGCGATGTACTGGACGGCCAGGAGATAGAGGGTTACGGCTCCCCAGCAGAGGAGCCAGGCATGGGGGCCGGCGAATTCGAAAAACAGGAGCACTCCGGCCAACAGCGGCCCGCCCAGGGCCGCCATCAGGGCCAGGCCCTTGAGCCGGTCGGCGACAAAGGTCTTGGGAGTGGTTCGATTGAAGCCGAACCGGGCCTCGATGACAAAGGTGTCGTAGATGTCAAAGGGGAGCTGGATGGCCGTCTGCAAGAGGACCAGGGCCCCGATGAAAATCAGGCCCGTGACTATCGGCCCGAGCTCGAGGGACCGGACCCAGGCGTCCAGGAGCGGAAAGCCGCCGGCCAGCCAGAAGATCAGAAAGGCGGCCAGCTCGACGCCCCCGGCGATCCATCCGAACCGGGTGGTGGTCCGGAGGTATTCCTGGGACCGCCGATACCGGTCGGCGTCATAGACCTCGGCAAAGGCGTCCGGGACGGAGGGGTCGAGGTGCCGGAGGTTGAAGCGGTCCGAGATCAGGTTCAGGATGTACTCGCCGACAAGGGCGGTCAGGATCACGATGCCGACGGCGTTCATGAAATCAGCGCTCCTTGCGGGCCCGGTCCAGGTCCCGTTTTTCGTCCCGCCGCCGGATGGTTTCCCGCTTGTCGATGGTCTTTTTCCCCTTGGCCAGGGCCAGGGCGACCTTGACCCGCCCCTCCTTGAAATAAAGCCGTAAGGGAACGAGGGCGTAGCCCCGCTCGTTGACTTTGCCCAAAAGCCGCTTGATCTCGTGCTTGTGGAGCAGGAGCTTTCGGGGCCGCTCCGGGGCGTGGTTGTCGTAGTAGGCAAAGGGGTAGGGGCCGATGTGCATCTGCTGGACGAAGACCTCGCCGTTCCGGATCACGGCGTAGGCGTCCTTCAGGTGAGCCCGGCCCATCCGGAGGGCCTTGACTTCGGTGCCCGTAAGGACCACGCCGGCTTCGTATTCGTCCTCGATGAAGTAATTGAACCGGGCCTTCCGGTTTTCGGTGATCGGTTTCTGATGGGCTCGTGCCACGCGATCCGCTCCTTTCCCCTTAGATGACGTTTCCGTTGGCGAGGATGACCCCGTAGGTTGACTCCAAGAGCTGCCGGATGTCGGCCGCGGTCACCTGTTGGAGTACCTTGTCGAGAAAGTCCCGGGCTTCCTCGGCCCGGACGACCCGGATGGCCTGTTTGACCGCGGGGATCGACTGGGGGTTCATGCTCAGCTCGTCGATCCCGAGTCCCAGCAGGATCGGGATATGGAGAGGCTGGGAGGCCATCTCCCCGCACATGGCCAGCCGGATTCCCCGGGCCTTGGCGATATCGGAGACCTGCTTGACCATCCGGATAATGGCCGGATGGAGCGGGTCGAAGAGGTGGGCCACCTGACGGTTCTGGCGGTCGATGGCCATGGAATACTGGATCAGGTCGTTGGTGCCGATGCTGAAAAAATCGACCTCACGGGCCATGACGTCGGCCATGATCACCACCGACGGGACTTCCACCATGATGCCGATCTCGGCTGACGGGTTGAAGACGGCCCCTTCGGCGTCGAGGGTCTCGATCACCTCGGCCAGGATCTTCCGGACGGCGGTGATCTCCTCGAAGCTGGAGATCATGGGGAAGAGCACCCGGACGTTGCCGTAGGCGGCGGCTCTGAGGATGGCCCGGAGCTGGATTTTGAAGACCTCCGGCTTTTTTAGGCAGTACCGGATGGCGCGGAGCCCCAAAGCGGGGTTGGTTTCATCCCCATCGGCCGTCTGGGAATGGGCCTTGTCGCCGTTGATGTCGAGGGTCCGGATCACCACCGGGTAGGGGGCCATCACCTCCACTACGTCCCGGTACTTGTCGAACAGCTCCGCTTCCGACGGGAACCCGGGCCGGCTCAGGTACTGAAATTCCGTTCGGTAGAGGCCGATGCCGTCGCCCCCGAAGTCCCGGACCGAGACCACCTCTTCGGGGAGCTCGATGTTGCCCATCACCTTGATGCGGATGTTGTCGAGGGTACTGGCCGGGGCGTCCGCGTCCCGGGTCATCAGGGCGATCCGGTGCTCGTGCCGGGCCCGGCGCTCCTCGTATTCCACGAGGGTCTGATCCTCGGGATGGATGATGAGGGTGCCGGCGGTGCCGTCAACGATGACGATATCCTCGTTGCGGATGACGGCGGTGGCGTGCTCCAGGCCAAGGACGGCGGGGATTTGGAGAGTCCGGGCGATGATGCCGGTGTGGGATGCCATGCCGCCGTGGTCGGTGACAAACCCCTTGACCCGTTCGAGCTGGATCTGGCTGGTGTCGGCCGGGGAGAGGTCCGCGGCCACCAGGATCACCCGCTTGTCGATATCCCGGATCTTGACGTCGGCCTCCCCGGCCAGGTTCCGCATGATCCGGTCGGCCACGTGAGCGATGTCGGCGCCGCGCTCCCGGAAATAGGGGTCGGTCATGTTCTTGAAAATCTTCTGAAGCTGGGAGCCCACCTTTTTCAGGGCCCATTCGGCGTTGACCCACTCCTGCTCGATGGTTTCAATGGTCCGGCCATACAGGGACTTGTCCTTCAACAGGACCATGTGGGTCTCCAGGATGCCCGTATGTTCCCGAAGCTCATCGGGGGTGTCCTGGATGATGGTCTGAAGCTCTTCGATGGCCTTTTTGACGGCGATTTTAAACCGCTTGGTCTCAGCTTCCAGGTCGGCTTCGTTGATGACATACTTCTTGACGACATCGACGCCGCCCTTGTCCACGAGGTAGGCCTTGCCGATGCAGATGCCCGGGGATGCCCCGATGCCCTGTAACCTTGTCTCAGATAGATTGTTTGGCTCCGCCATACTTCTATTCTTCCCCAAATCCGCTTTCCACCAGCTCGACGATTTGCTGAAATATTTCCCGGTCCGCCCCGTCGGCGGCTTCCACCGTGATGACGGTGTGCTGGCCGCAACCAAGGCTGAGGACGTCGATGACGCTTTTGGCGTCGGCCCGTTCACCGTCCCGGATGATCCAGATTTTCGACCGGGCCGCCTGGGCGATCCGGGCGATCTGGGCCGCCGATCGGGCGTGAATCCCTAATCTGTTGGGTATGGTCAGGTCCCGGCTGAGCGTTCCGCCGTCGGTCATTTCCATTGATCCGCCGCGAGGGTTGATCGGTGCCCGGGTTTTCGAGGCCGGACGCCGCCCGCCGGGCGGCGATTTACACTCCGTCGGCCGCTTAAGGACCGGTTTGGTTGGGGCGCCGGGGACGGCGCTGTTGAGGATGCTGTCCGGCCGTGCCTAAAATCCCTTTTTATATCATCGAGCCTATCGGCGTGTCAATCCGAAATCGTTGACAGCCTCTCTTCCGTTTGGTATAAATTGGGTTGTTCACGGCGGTGGCGCTTTCGGGTCCGAGGTGCGCCGCGACCGGCTCAACCTTTGCACGGAGCCAGACATCAGTGGAAAGACAGTTTATCATAGACGCCATCCAGGAGGGCGAGGCCTGGCGCCTTTTCCGGATCATGGGCGAGTTTGTGGACGGGGTGGAGACCCTGAGCGATGTCGGTCCGGCGGTGACCATCTTCGGATCCGCCCGGGTATTGCCCGGCGATCCGCTATACCAGCGGGCCGAGCAACTCGCGGCGGCATTTGTCGAAAACGGCTTCGCGGTGCTCACCGGCGGGGGCGGCGGGATCATGGAAGCCGCCAACAAGGGGGCGGCGGCGGCCGGAGGCAAGTCGGTGGGGCTCAATATCGTCTTGCCCTTCGAGCAAACGCCCAACCCGTATGCCAACATTGCCATTGAGTTCAAATATTTCTTTGTCCGGAAGGTGATGCTGGTCAAGTACGCCATGGCCTACATCATCATGCCGGGGGGCTTCGGGACCCTGGACGAGCTTTTCGAGGCCGTCACGCTGATCCAGACCCACCGGATTCGTCCCTTTCCCCTGATTCTGGTGGGATCGGACTACTGGGGCGGCCTGATGGACTGGATTCGGGAGCGGCTGATATCCGACCGGCGGATTTCCGCCGAGGACATGAACATTTTGCAGGTGATCGATGACCCCGAGGAGATCGTCCGGGCCGTCAAGAAGGTGGTCATCGTTTAGGCCCGGCCCCGGTTGCCTTCCGTGAGCCCCGTCACCGAGATTCGAGACCGGACCCGGGACCTGCTGGCCATCCTGAGCGGGCTGGCTCTCACCGCCGCCTTTCCCGACGTGGACGCGGGGTGGCTGGCCTGGATCGCCCTGGTTCCTCTTCTGGTGGCCCTGTCCGGCGTGGGGCCGAAGCGGGCTTTTCGGCTGGGGTTCCTGGCGGGCCTATCCCACTTTCTGACCCTGACTTATTGGCTGGTCCACACCATGGGGACCTACGGCGGGCTGCCGGTCTTCGTGAGCCTGCCACTATTGGGGCTCCTGGCCGCCTACCTGGCGCTCTATCCGGCGGCGTGTGCGGCCGGTCTGGCCCGCTGGGCTCCGTCGCCGGTGGCCACGGCCGCGCTTCTGCCCCCGCTCTGGGTTGCCATGGAATATCTCCGGGCCACGCTGCTCACCGGGTTTCCCTGGGAGCTGCTCGGCTACACCCAGTATGCCCGGCCCACCCTGATCCAGATCGCCGACCTGACCGGGCCGTATGGCGTCTCCGCCCTGGTGGCCGCCGGAAACGGAGCCTCGTTTTTGCTGCTGGCCTGGGCGATCGGCCGCCGGGGGCCGGTTCCGGCGGTGAGCGGTCGGGCGGCGGCCCTGGCCGTGGGCGTTGGTCTTGGCCTGTTGGCGGCCACCATCGGCTACGGCCGCATCCGGCTCCAGTGGACCGACGACCGGATTGCCGACGCCCCGACCCTCCGGACCGCGGTGGTCCAGGGGAACATCGACCAGAAGATCAAGTGGGACCCGGCTTTCCGGGATGCCACCGTGGAAAAGTACCTCCGCCTGACCCGGGCTGCTCCGGACGGGCCGGAGCTGGTGGTCTGGCCGGAGACGGCGACGCCGTTTTATTTCGGTCACGACTATGAGATGACCCGGATCGTAAAGGATGGGGTCCGCCGGACCGGGGCCTGGCTCCTCACCGGAAGCCCGGCTTTCGAGCGGGCCGGGGAGACCTTGCGGTTCCACAACAGCGCCTATCTCCTGGCGCCCACCGGCAAGCGGAAGGGCCGCTATGACAAGGTCCACCTGGTGCCCTATGGCGAATACGTCCCGCTGAAGCGGTTTTTTCCCTTTATCGGCAAGATCGTCGAGCATGTGGGCGACTTCAAGCCGGGGACCCGGGGCGATACCCTGAAGGCCGACCGGGGCCGGATCGGGGTCTTGATCTGCTACGAGATTATTTTCCCGGAGCTGGCCCGGGCCGCGGCCAAGAAGGGAGCGGTCCTGTTGACGAACCTGACCAACGACGCCTGGTACGGCCGGACCAGCGCGCCGCGCCAGCATTTTTCCATGGCCGTCTTCCGGGCGGCCGAAACCAAACGGGCTCTGGCCCGGGCCGCCAACACCGGGATCAGCGGCTTTATCGACCCGGCCGGCCGGGTGGGGGCCACGACGCCCTTGTTCGTCTCCGCCGTCCGGACGGCGGAGCTGCCCCTGCTTACGGCCCGGACCGTTTACACCCGGATCGGCGATCTCTTCGCCATCGTCTGCCTGACCGGCGTTGCCGGGTTCGGCCTCGTCCGGGAGATCGGCCGCCGTCGGCGAAAGCATCGTCTTAAAGACACCTGAACCAACCCTAATTCATTCCAAGGAGGCAATCATGGACACGGACATTAAAGCGACCATCGCGGATCTCTACACCAAGCTCGATCATCTCCGGAGCTATCTTTGACATACCCGGCCGACGCGAGCGGCTGGCGGAGATCGAGCATCTGTCCGCCAAGACCGGTTTCTGGGATGATCCCGACGCCGCCAAGGACATCTTAAAGGAGCAGTCCCGGCTGTCCGGCCAGGTGGAGCGGTATGAGGCCATCCGGAAATTCCTCGAAGACGCCGAGGTGCTCCACGACCTCGCCGTCGAGGAAGATGACGCCGAGACCCTGGACGAGGCGGAGCGGCAGGTGGCCGCGGCTGCCCGGCGGGTGGACGCCCTTACCCTGGAAACGATGCTCGACGGGCCAGACGACTCCCGGAACGCTATCGTCTCCATCAACGCCGGCGCCGGGGGCACCGAGGCTCAGGACTGGGCCGAGATGCTCTTCCGGATGTACGCCCGCTGGGTGGAGCGCCGGGGTTACGGGACGGAGGTCATCGACCTTCAGCCCGGAGACGAGGCCGGCATCAAGAGCGTGACCTTCACGGCCGAGGGGGACAATGCCTACGGCTACCTGAAGACTGAAAACGGGGTCCACCGTCTGGTCCGGATCTCGCCGTTCAACGCCTCGGGCAAACGGCACACCTCGTTTGCCTCGGTGTTCGTTTACCCTGAGCTCGACAACGAGATCTTCGTGGATGTCGATGACAAGGACCTCCGGGTCGATGTTTTCCGGGCTTCCGGGGCCGGGGGGCAGCACGTCAACAAGACATCCAGCGCGGTCCGGATCACTCACCTGCCCACCGGGATCGTGGTCCAGTGTCAGCAGGAAAAGTCTCAGCACCGGAACAAGGACCTGGCCATGAAGGTCCTCAAATCCCGCCTCTACCAGATGGAGCAGCAGAAGCAGGAGGAGAAGATGCAGGCGCTCCACGAGGGCAAGGACGATATCGCATGGGGAAGCCAGATCCGCTCCTATGTGCTCCAGCCCTACCAGATGATCAAGGACCACCGGATCAACCTCGATATCGGCAACGTCAACGACGTCCTCGACGGGGCCATCGACCCCTTTATCGAGGGGGTCCTCATGTCCCGGAAAGGTTGATGAGCCCGGAACCCGTCGATCCCGAGGCCCTCATCGACCGGTTCTACCCGCCCGGCGACCCGGCCCGGGAGATCCTCCGGGAGCATGGTTTTCGGGTGACCGACCTCGCCCTGGAAATCGCCGACCGGGCCGGAATCCCGGGCCTTGACCGGGCCTTTATCGCCGAAGCGGCTCCAATCCACGACATCGGGATCGGGCGGACTTTCGCTCCGGGAATCGGCTGCCGGGGCCCCGATCCCTACATCCGGCACGGGATCATCGGCCGGGAGCTGCTCGACGCAATCGGCCTGGACCGCCATGCCCGGGTCTGCGAGTGCCACGTCGGCGCGGGCCTGACCATCGCCGAGATCGACCGCCAGAACCTCCCGCTCCCCCGCCGGGAGATGCTCCCGGTCTCCGTCGAGGAGATGATCATCGCCTACGCCGACAAGTTTCATTCCAAATCGGGGGGCGGCCGGTACCGGACGGTTTCCGATGTCCGGGCCCGGCTGCTGGCTCACGGCCCCCATCAGGCGGCCCGGTTTGATGCCTGGGTGGCCCGGTTCGGGCCGCCTCACTTTCGGGATTGATACCATAAACGAAATCTGATATCCTGATTTCCTTTTTCCGGACTTGCCGCCGACGGCCGGAAAGAGGCGGGCGGGGATACCGCCGGCGGCCTAACACACGGGAGGCATATCATGTTTAAAATCGTTCATCGCGAGGAGATGTCCGAGGGCACGGTCATCTTAAATGAGATTGAGGCCCCGCGCATCGCCGAAAAAGCCAAACCCGGCCAGTTCGTGATCATGAAGGCCAACGAGACCGGGGAGCGGATTCCCCTGACCATGGCCAACACCGATCCGGAAAAAGGGACCATCACGGTGATTTACATGGTGGTGGGCAAGACCACGGCCCTTTTCAAGACGCTCCAGGTTGGCGACGCCTACCAGGACATCATCGGCCCTTTGGGCAAGGCCACGCATCTGGAAAAGCTGGGCACGGTGGCCTGCGTGGGGGGCGGCACCGGAATTGCCGTGCTGCATCCGCTCACCCGGGGGTTAAAAGAGGTCGGCAACCGGGTGATCACTATCCTCGGGGCTCGGACGGAGGATCTGCTGATCCTTGAGGACCGGATGAAGGCCGTTTCCGACGAGCTCCACGTGACCACCGACGACGGCTCTTACGGCCGCAAGGGGCTGGTCACGGACGCCCTGAGGGATGTTTTGGAGGCCGAGGACGTCAAGCAGGTGGTGGCCATCGGGCCGGTGCCCATGATGAAGTTCGTCTCGAAGCTCACCGCCGAATACGGGATTCCCACCCTGGTCAGCCTCAACCCGATCATGGTGGACGGGACCGGGATGTGCGGCGGCTGCCGGGTTTCGGTGGGGGGCGAGTCCCGTTTCGCCTGCGTTGACGGCCCCGAGTTCGACGGTCACAAGGTCGATTATGACGAGCTGAGCAAGCGGCTCCAGGCTTATCTCGAGGAAGAGAAGGAATGCTACGACGAGTTCTGCCGCCTCGAGGAGGCCTAAGCTCGCCGGGATGATCAAACGGAGGAAATCATGGCGGAGAAATCGAAGAAAAAGGATATTCCCAGAAACCCCATGCCGGAGCAGGCGGCTGATGTCCGGCGGCGGAATTTCGATGAGGTGCCCCTCGGCTATACCCCGGAGGTCGCTCGTCTGGAGGCCGAACGGTGCCTCCAGTGCAAAAAGCCTTCCTGCGTGGATGGATGTCCCGTGGAAGTGGACATCCCCGGGTTTATCAAGCTGATCCGGGATGAGGATTATACCGGCGCGATCCGGAACCTCTGGTCGAAAAACAGCCTTCCGGCGGTCTGCGGCCGGGTCTGCCCCCAGGAGATTCAGTGTGAGGGAAGCTGCATCCTGGCCAAGAAGGGGACGCCAGTGGCCATCGGCAATCTGGAGCGGTTTGCGGCGGACTATGAGCGGGCTTACGGCACCGGGGCTTTGCCGCCCAAGGCCGAGCCCACCGGAAAGAAGGTGGCGGTGGTGGGATCAGGGCCGTCCGGGCTCACCGTGGCCGGCGATCTTATCGTCAAGGGCCATGAGGTTACCGTCCTGGAGGCCTTCCACAAATCCGGCGGCGTCCTCGTTTACGGCATCCCCGAGTTCCGGCTTCCCAAGGCGATCGTGGCTCAGGAGGTCAACTTCCTGGAGCGCCTCGGCGTCAAGGTCGAGTGCAACCAGGTGGTGGGCCGGACCGTTTCGCTCGACGAGCTCTTCGAGGATGGCTACGACGCCGTTTACATCGGCGTGGGGGCCGGGCTGCCCCGGTTCATGAAGATCCCCGGCGAAAACCTCATCGGGATTCTGTCGGCCAATGAGTATCTCACCCGGGCCAACCTGATGAAGGCCTACCGCTTCCCCGAGTACGACACTCCCATCCCCAAGGGCAAGGACGTGGTGGTCCTCGGGGCCGGCAACGTCGCCATGGATTCGGCTCGAACGGCCATGCGGCTGGGGGCCGACCGGGTGCGGATCGTCTATCGCCGGTCCCGGGACGAGATGCCGGCCCGGGGCGCCGAAATCCACCATGCCGAGGAGGAGGGGATCGAGATGTTTCTCCTGACCAACCCGGTCCGCTACATCGGCAACGACAAGGGGCGGCTCATCGGCATGGAGTGCATCCAGATGACCCTGGGCGAGCCGGACGATTCCGGGCGGCGCCGGCCGGTGCCCAAGGAAGGCTCCGAATTCCGGATGGACTGCGACCTGGTCATCGTCGCGGTGGGCTCCGGGGCCAACCCGCTGCTGACCAGCAGCACCGAAGACATGCGGCTCAACTCATGGGGCTACATCCAGGCGGACCCGGAAACCGGCAAGACCACCAAACGGGGCGTCTGGGCCGGCGGCGACATCGTCACCGGCGCGGCCACGGTCATCCTGGCCATGGGCGCCGGCCGGAAGGCGGCCGATTCCATTCACGACTACCTCACCTGGGGATGGTAGATCCCAGCCCAACGGAGCCGTGATCGGCGACGGTCACGGCTTCTCCCAAGCCCCGCTTCTCAATCCCTTTCCATTCTTAAAGATACAAATTCATCTTGCGGGACCTTTTACACTCTTTGGAAAAATGGACATGCCGATTCTTCTGACGTACATTCCACGCCCCAACAAGCAAGAATCCACTGAATTTTAGCCCGAGCTTTTTCAAGGGCCGGTAAAGGCGCGGGGTGTGAAGCCAAGGGCCTTAAGATATTCAAGCTGTTGGGACGTCAGGGGGATTAGCAGCTCTCTTTGGAAATCAATTTTGCAAAGGGTGCAATCCTATTTTGTGGTAAAACCCAACATGTCCATCTTACTTAGTCGGGGAAGCTGATGACGGGCGGTAAATCGGGTGTTGCCGGCTCATCCAGGCGTCCGTCCTGGATCGCCTTCCGGAGGGTATCGAGGCGGACATCCAGCGCTTCGGCGGTTTGCCGCCGGGAGTGCCCCGTGTTCAACAGGTGCCGCGCCGATTGAAGCTTTTCCGGCGTCAGCACCGTGCCGCCCCGGCGGCCTCGGCGCTTCTGAAAAAAAGCTTCGGGGCCGCCTTGCCGGAGCTTCTTTAACCATCTGTTGACGCTGCTCTTGGACACCCCGAAGGTTTTGATGATGTCCACATGGCGACACAGGCCGGCATCGATCATTTGAGAGGTGACGAGCCTGAACATGCGGAGGTCATCCGGCCGATGGTAATAGACCGGGTTAGACCCTGAAAAGTAGGTCCAGCGATCCTCATCCCGGAAGACGGAAGCGGCATCGCTGATCATGGTTGATCCGGGGGGAATGAGGGGAAGCATCAACTTTGACATTTCATCTCCTTT
>CAYNGG010000093.1:0-1122 GCA_964396575.1 uncultured Desulfobacteraceae bacterium
TTTTCCGTGGTTCAGAAAAGCCTCTCGCTAACCCATACAGATTGAGCTGACCCGCCTGCCAAGAAGTATCAGGTCATGAGCGGACTCATTTTTACATGTCGCCTGACAGGTTAAAGCCGCCAGTCTGGGATTGAAATCCGAGTCGGGCCGGGGTTGGTCACGCCATGGCGTGGCGTGAGCGGGCGGGCGGGACGCCCGCGCTCCCGGGGGGAGCCGAGGGGAAGGGGTTGGGCGAGGCCGGCGAGCCTGACCGGCCAAAAAAAATGACCATGGACTTGATTTCAATGGTCGGGAGGTGGAAAAATGGTTGAATCGAAAACGGAAAAACCCCTAAAGCGTTCCCCGGATGCGGCCATCGAGCGGCTCAAGGCGGGGAACCGGCGGTTTGTGGAGGGGCGGTCCCGGTATCCCCATGCATCCGCCGGCCGGCGGATTCAGGCCGGCACCGAGGATCAGGGGGACCATGCCTTTGCGACGGTCCTCACCTGCTCTGACTCACGGGTCCCGGTGGAGCTTATCTTCGATGCCGGGGTCATGGATATCTTCGTGGTCAGAGTGGCTGGTAATGTCTGCAACGTGGACGAGGCCGGCTCGATCGAGTACGGCCTGGCCCATGTCCACACGCCGGTTCTGGTGGTCCTCGGTCATACCCAGTGCGGCGCGGTGACCACCGTGACCCGGCAGGTGTTGGGCGAGAAATTGGATCTCGAAGACAACATCCCCCCCCTGGTGGCCCCCATCGAGCCGGCGGTCCGGCGTGCGATGGCCGCCCATCCGGAGGTCTCCGGTCTGGATATCATTCCCCATGCCATCGAGGAAAACGTTTGGGAAGCCATCGATGCGCTGCTCAAGACAAGCAGGGCCGTTCGGGAGCTGGTGCAAGCCGGGACCGCCCGGGTGGTGGGGGCCATCTACGATGTGAGCACCGGAGAGGTGTCATGGCTTTCCGATCAGCGGAGAACGGTCAAGGCGGGCTAAGGAGCGTGCGGTCGGGCCGGATAGAGGGTTCGGCCCGGGATCGTCAATGCCGACGGTGAAGGACGCGGAGCGCGCCCCTCACCGTTGAGTCGAGCCAAGTCAATCGGGATGGCTAAAACCGCCGGCAGTTGCCGCCGCCCCAGC
>CAYNGG010000093.1:1222-7064 GCA_964396575.1 uncultured Desulfobacteraceae bacterium
TGCCGAAGCCAGCCGACGGGGCGATCTCCCGCATCCGAACCCGATGGTCGAGCCGCTTGGCATCAAGCTCGGCCCGAAGCTGAGAGAGGTCCTTCTGGATGGACAGGGCGGCTTCCCGGTCGGGAGCCGGTTTGGCCAGCTCCGTCCGGAGAGCCAGGCCCTTTTCAGCGATCCGCTGACGGAGGTCGGCCGTCTCATTGAAAAAGGCGGTGCGCTCGGCATTGAGCCGGTTGAAAGTCTCGTTATCAAGATTGTCCGGGGCCGCGGCCTGATAGCCCATGCCAGATCCGCCCCCCTGCCCGCGTCCGCCCCAGCCGGGGCCGGCGTAGGCGTAAGCACCGATGCCCAATACCGCGAGAATGGTCAGGATAGTTGCCGTCCGTCCGATCTTTGAGTGTCTCATGGAATGTCCTCCTTTCAGGTCAATAGTGTTGATTCAGTATCCGTCAAACCGTTGCCCTATTCAGAAGCATCATTCGTGCCAGGTATCCAGCAAAAATGATATCATTTTGATATAATAGGCTTTTTAGTTTTTAAGATGCTGAAACAAGGCTGAAGCGGTGGACCGGGTGGGTCATTTGGTTACAGTGAGATGGCATTCAGCGGGCAGCCGGGTAAAAAGTATCCGATTGGTGAGGGTGGCGCGGGGCATCGCAGACGGTCCGCCCCGCGCCGGGAACGAAGGAAGGTAAAGCATGAGGTGGGCACCTCATGATTGGGATTGTGGCGCCGGATCGTTAAGATTTGATGAGCGGCGTGCTAAAAATTGGTTAGGCGGCGGCTTGCTCTCTATCCTGGCCCCTGATGGCGCGTCGCAGGCCGTCGATCTGCCGCCGGTTTTCCTCGATGGCGGCGATCATCTCGGCCTTGACCTGATCTGCTTCGGCCATCTGATCGGTCAGCTCGGCGTAGCTCCGGACCACCCGTTGGAGCTTGAAAATCGGCCGGGTGGCCAGGCCGGAGCGGTCCCGGGAGGTATTCACGGTCATCCGCGGGTTGCCCCGCCGCAGCTCATCAAAATAGCTCGGGGTGGAGGAGAGGATTGCCTTGATCTCCCCTTCCTTCCATGCGCTCACCGCGACTTCGGCGCCGTTTTCGACGAGGTAGCGGGCGATGCTGGAGACGCCTCGGATGGTATAACGGAGACTTTCGTGTCGGGTTTTGATCACCGTGAGGGTGATGAAAAAGGGGGCTAGCTCGCCGCGCAAGCGGTTGAAGTGGTCGATCCAGCCATCGACGGCGGCGATCACCGGCCGGTCCGCCTTCCGGGAGCCGTCGAGCCCGGCCCGGATTCGTTCGAGGGCGTAAACCCGGAGTCGGATGGACCGCTGGACGGCAATAAACCGCTGGTAGCGGTCTTCCAGGTCGAAATACCGCTCCCGGAGCCGTTCCGCGCCCATCTCCAGGGACTGGAGCACCGCCTGAACGTAGATGCCATGGTCCGAATAGGCCCGGGCGAGATCGTTGAAGACATCGGCCAGAACCGGGGCTTGGTGGAGCGCTCGTTTGACCCGGCCGGCCCGGATGGCGTCTTCGGCCGCGTCAACGGCCGGACCGGGGTCCAGCTCGTCTATAGATGCCTGAAGCCGCTTTAAGGCCGGGGGGATACAGCCGCAAGACTCCTGCTGAATCCGTTCCATCATGCCGTCGAGGACACTGTTCAGGCCGTCCATTTCGGCGGTTAATGACGTGTGGACATCCTCGTTTGCCTCGTCCACCGATTCGATGCGGGCCGACTTGTCCGGGGTGCGGCGGAGGTGCTCGATCAGGTCGGCGGCCCACATCTGGGCCGCCTGGATCTCATCTTCGGGCAGTCCTCGTGGATGTTGGGGGGCGGCGGGGTGATGATCAGCGGATGGGTTCTCTAAGGGGTGGTCTGCCATGGCGGTCCCTCCTGGGTTACGGACGCTTGACGTGACGCGATCTGATGCGAAACCGGCAATGTCATCCGGGTTATACGGAATATCCGGATCAAAGTCAATGGGGGGAGGCATCGGCGGATGATTGATGATTTTTCCGCGTGATTGGCGTATGCGAGTAAATCCGCGATCATCAATCTAAAATCCAAAATCCAAAATCTAATGGGCTCGTCATGGCCAATCTCCTCGATGGTTTGGTCTAAGCTGATTCTAAGCGTTAAAACTCCCGCCAGTCCTCGTCGTTCAGCTCGAGCCGGTCGTCGGGGGTGATTTCCGTGCCCTCGCGGTGACCGGTTGACTCCAGGCGCTTCTTTTGAGTCGGCCGTGGCGAAGCCGATGGGTACGACGCCTTTGCCGGCGGCTGGGCCTTGGCGGTGCCGGAGTGTCGCGCCCTGGCGCGGCTTTTCTCGGAACCCTTCGCGTCCTTGCCGTTTCGGGTGCCGATGAGGGCGACCAGCTCGGCCACGAGCGCATCCAGCTCTAAAGTCCGGTGCTTGAGCTCGTCGGCGATGGAAGCGCTCTGCTCCGACGAGGCGGCCAGTTGCTGGGTAACCTGGTCCATCTCGCTGACTCTTCGGCTCCCCTCGCTGATGCCCTGGGCCTGCTCGCCGGATGCGGCCGCGATTTCCCCCACAAAGGTGGCGGCCTTGCCGGTGACATCCTTGACGGTGCCAAAAACCCGCTCCGTCTCATCGACATGGCCGGCGCCCGAGGCCACCCGGCCGAGGGTTTTCTGGATGAGGTCGGCGGTGTTCCGGGCCGCTTGGGCGGATCGGGAGGCGAGGTTCCGAACCTCTTCGGCCACCACCGCGAAGCCGGCCCCGGCTTCGCCGGCCCGAGCCGCTTCCACCGCCGCGTTGAGGGCCAGGAGATTGGTCTGAAAGGCGATCTCGTCGATGGTTTTGATGATCTTCGAGATTTCCTGACTCTCATCGGTGATCTGGCCAAAGGCCTGGCTCAAGCGGCCGATGGCCTCGTCGGCGGCGTCGATGGCCTTCCCCGCCTCCTTCATTTGGTCGTCGGCCTTCCCGGCGCTTTGGGCGTTTCGACGGGTGAGGGCCGACAACTCCTCAAGGGTCCCGGCGGCCTCCTCCAGTGAGGCGGCTTGCTCCGAGGATGATTCGGAAAGAAAATGGCTGGCTGATGCGATTTCTCCGGCGGCGTCCCCCAGATGCCTGCTGGAGCTGCTCAGACCGGTGATCACCCGGCGGATGCGCCGGACAAAGGATATGCTCAGAACGGCGGCCAGGATGATAATGGCAAAGACCGCCAGCACCAGGACCAAAGCCATGAGGCGAGTCAGCTTGCCGACGGCGGAGAGGGCTTCGTCCTTGTGAAAGGATGCCACAAGGGCGTAAGGCGTCCCCCAGACGACCAGAGGCGTATAAGCGGACAGGACCTGATCGCCGGCGTAGTTGGTCATCATGCCCCGGCCGGTCTCCCCGGCCAGGGCTCGTCGAGTCGCGACGGTGTCAATCCCCCCGGTTTCCGGGTCGGCAAAGGAGGCGGCCACCGAATGGGTTTCCGGGTGGTTGAGAGAGTCGGACCGCATCCGGCCGTCGGCGGCGGCCAGATAAGCCTCGCCGGTCCGGCCCATCCCGGATCGTTCCTTCATCACGACATTCAGCGCTTCGATGGGAATCCGGAGCGCCACTATCAGCTCGATGGCCTCATTGAAGATCACCGGTTCGGCAATGAAGGCTCGAGGGGCCCCGTCAGCCGGCGGATAGGGCTCGAAATCGGCAAAGCCGAAGGTCCGGGTCTCGACCACCCGATCCACGAGCCGGGCCAGCGGCCAATCCTTGTGGGACTGCGATGAAAGGTCGATCCCGTAGTCGGTCCCGTGGACCGCCGTGTAGAGGACCCGGCCGTCAGGATGGATCACCAGGAGATCGTCGAAAACGTATTGGTCCAGGTATTTCTGGAAGAAGTCCTTGGATTCCCCCGGCAGCACCGGAGCGATGATCTCCTCGTAGCTCAGGCTCGTGACCATGGCCCAATCAACCCCCGGTATGTCCAGAGGGCCGAATCGGCTGAGCGCGGCGTCGGATTCAGATATTGACATGATCCGGGTTCCGGATTTGCCGGTCAAAGCATCCTCGGCCAGCTTGCAGTCGAGACGGTCGCCCACATTTCCGCCGGTCAGGTGACGGTCGCTGCACAGGACCAGGCCGTCTTCATTCCGGGCTCCGATATAGGTCTCTCCGCCCTGACCCATGCCGGCCCGGTTCCCCACAATGGCGTTGACCGGGTCCTTGTCGATCTTGAAAACCACCACCCCGGCCACCGAATCACCGTCCTTCAGAGGGGCGGCCATGAAAAAGGTCTGCTGGCCGTCGGCCAGCTTGTGGGGGGCGAAATCGTGGATCGCCAACGCCTCCAGGCCCTTCTGGAAGACCTGGCCAAGGGACGTTTGCCCGTGTTCCGGGGTGCTCAGGTCCACGCCGAGGTCCGTCTCCCGGCCGGAGGAATAGACCACTCGCCCGGCGGGGGTGACCAGAAGCACATCATGGTAACCGTACACCCGGGTATATTCCCGCATGGAATCGCCGAGCTTGATCTCTTCCACGAAGCTGTACATGTTCTCGTCGAAGGAGCCGTCCGGCGAGAAAATCTGCTGGAAGGACTTGAGGGCGAGGATCAGGTTCGGGTTTTTGGCGAGGACTTGAATATCGCCCCTGGCCTTTTCGAAGAATGTCTCCACCCGGGCCCGTTTGTTGGATTGGATGGAGATGAGCTTCTGGGTGGCTTCCTCACGAAGAGTGACCACGGCGTTGAGCAGGGCGTTGAGATTACCGTGGCGCTCTGCCAGAAAATCCCGGATGTGGGCCCTTTTGACGTCGCGGATGCTCTCGAGCTGGGCAAAGGTCGCTTTCGACAGCGCATCCACCGATCGGGTGAGCGAAACGTAGTAGGCGGCCGCCAGCGGAATGATTCCGACGATCAGAAACGCCAGAAGCAACCGGGTTCCGAATGTGAGTCGCCTGAATGGGTTCAACATTGAAGAGGTCTCCTGTGTTAAAATAAAATCCGTTGATTTGCTCTAAATTCCGTTGATTTTCGGTTTTATCAACCGCTAACCGCGGACATCCTCGCGCGGGAATTGGCCGGAAACCGCAATCATCAATCATCAATTACCGATAGACATGGGGCCAGGGCTTGAGGGTCTCCCAGACCGCCGGATCATGGAGAATCATCAATCTAGCCCGTGGCATGGTCACCGCCGCCAGATGGGTCAACTGGTGCATACTCTCCATCGCCCGAGCCGGATTCCAACAATTTCCCGACGGCCGGTCAAGGGTAATGTTGTCGGAACAGAAAATAGCATCCCCCGTCAGGACGGCCGGGCCGCTTTCGGGGAGGTCCACCACCATGGACTGGTGGCCGGGTGTATGGCCGGGAGTGAACAACAGGGAGACCCCATCGACGGGGGCCGTGTCCCCCTCCACCAGCCGCAACCCGCCGGACCGATTTCCGCCGAAGTGGTCCGAAAGGTAGGGACCGGCCGCGAAACTGTCCGGAAATCGGGCAAACCGGTACTCGGCCTTCTGGACAACCCACTCGGCGTTGGGAAAAAACCGGTTCCCGCCGGTGTGGTCGTAGTGGAGGTGGCTATTGACGAGATAGCGGATGGCGTCGGGGGCCACTCCGGCGGCCGCCAGATGGCTCCGGATATCGTGGTGGGCCTCGAAATCCACCACCAGTGGGCGGATGTGATCGCCCCAGGTTCCGGTCGGGTCTTCCAGGCCCCGGGGGTCCAAACCCGTATCAAAGAGAATCCAGCCGTCGTCGGTCTCCACCAGAGCCATCCCGATGGGGGTCCGGACCGTCTCTCCCATCCCGGTCCGGTACAAGGTGATCGACCGGTCGAGGGCCAGGGTTCCGCCGGAAAACAGGGTCAAGCCGCGAACCGCCATTTGTCC
>CAYNGG010000093.1:7164-9019 GCA_964396575.1 uncultured Desulfobacteraceae bacterium
TTGATCAGGACCTCGGGCAGCCAGGTGATGGTCCGGGGGAACAGCACGCAGATGATCAGGCCGATCTCCATGAGAAACCAGAAGACGTGAATGCCCCGGTAGATATCGCCCATTTTGATCTCCGGCGGCGCCACCCCCTTGATGTAAAAGAGCGCATATCCGAAGGGCGGCGTGAGAAACGAGTCCTGGAGCATCACGGCCATGATCACCACGAACCAGAGCTTGTCGAAGCCGAGGCCCTCGGCAATGGGCAAGAAAACCGGGAAGGTGATCATCACGATCCCCACCCAGTCGATGAAAAAGCCGAGGACGAAGGTGATGAGCATCATCACGATGAAGGTGCCCCACTTTCCCAGGCCCAGTCCGAGAAGAAGCCCCTCGACGACCCGGCCGCCGCCGATCCCCATGAAAACCCCCGTAAAGCAGGTGGCCCCGACGATGACGGTGATGACCATGGTGGAAGCCTTGGCCGTCCCCTTCACCGCCTCGTAAAGCCCCCGGAGGGTGAACCGGCCGTAGGCCACGATCATCACCAGGGAGAGGAATGCCCCGACGCCCGAGGCTTCGGTGGGCGTGGCCACCCCGGCGAAGATCGACCCCAGGACCCCGAGGATCAGGACCAGGGGCGGAACCAGGGACTTGGCGGCCCGAATCCAGACCCGGCGCATGGGCATGGCCGCACGTTCCGCCGCCGAGACCGGCGGGCCGGCGGCCGGACTTAGGTGACACTTGATCAGAATGTAAATGATGTAAAGGCCCGCCAGGATCATCCCCGGAATGATGGCCCCGGCAAAGAGCTTGCCCACCGACAGGCTCGCCTGGTTGCCCATGATGATCAGCATCACGCTGGGCGGGATGAGGATGCCCAGGGTTCCCCCGGCGCAGATGGTCCCGACGCTCAGGGATTTGTCGTAGCCGTACTTCATCATCACCGGCAGGGCCAGATATCCCATGGTGGTCACCGAGGCCCCGATGATCCCCGTGCAGGCCCCGAAGAGCAAGGAGACGAGAATGACCGCCAGGGCCACTCCGCCCTTGAGCGGTCCCATGAGGTGCCGGAGAATGTCGAAGAGCTCCTCGGCGATCTTCGACCGGTCCAGAAGCTGGGCCATGAAGATGAAAAGCGGGATGGCCACCATCACGTAGTTGCCCATCACCGCGTAGATCCGGTTGATGAAGAGGTAGAAGCACTGGGGCCCCCAGCCGATGTAGCCGAAGATCACCGCCAGCCCGCCGAGGACAAAGGCCAGGGGATGCCCCATGAGGATTCCGGCCAGCAGCCCGGCGAACATCAGGAGCGTCAAGACCTCGGGGGAAAGGTCAAGCATCGGCACCCGTGAGGAGCACCCGGAGCCGTCGAACGAAGATGACCGCACCCTGAAGCAACAAGAGGCCGGCGGTGATCGGAACGACGGTCTTGATGGGGTAAACCGGAAAGGCGAAGACCCCCGCGCTCCGCTCTCCCATAACCCAGGCGGTCCGGGCAAAGTCGATCCCCTGCCAGAGGACCACCGCGCAGAAGGGTAAGAAGAAGATGAGGTAGGAGATCACATCCAGGGCCGCCTGGACCCGGGGCGGCAGCTTTTGATGAACAAAATCGATGGCCACGTGGGAGCCGTGCTTCAGGCCGTAACCGGCGGTGATCATAAAGTAGAAGCCGAAAAGCTGGACCGTGACCTCGAAGCTCCAGATGGTCGGCGAGTTGAAAAACCGCCGCATGATCACCTCGAAGACGATAATCAGGGTCATCACCACCACCAGCCAGGCAAAAATCCGTCCGGCCCATTCGTTGACGGCTTCGGCAATGGCTGTTAAGCGGGACACATCGTCTCCATCCTGGGTTATGGGTTATGGG
>CAYNGG010000093.1:9119-11613 GCA_964396575.1 uncultured Desulfobacteraceae bacterium
TATGGGCTATGGGTTTGGGGCACTACAGATTACTATTCAATTACCAATCACCTATGACGTATCACCCATAACCTACGACTAACGTAGGCCATTGAACACTGTCTCCGGATGAAAGTCAATCCGGAAAACCTTGTCGCCGGCCATGGCGACGGCCGCGGTGTGGTGTTTGGCAATCTGAGGGCGGATGGCTCAATGTGGACGGCGCCGGACGAGGCGGCCGATAGACGGCCGGTCCCCGTCCGGCTGGGGGTCGGCTGTCAGAGATTGAACAAGCCGGTCACCCCGATCACGATGAGGTAGCCGGCCACGATGTAGTTGAGCAGCCGGGGGACCACCAGGATGGCGATCCCGGCGATCAGCGAGAGGATAGGTTGGAGGGCGATGTGGATAGTCATGAGGACGCTCCTTTCGTCAGATGGGGTTGTGATTGATCCGGGGACGGCTCGGCCGTTGGTTCCTCGGGAGAATGGGACCGGCCGCCCTGGCCCATGCCCGCGGTCAGGACGAGCTTGGTGGCCGTTTCGAAGTCCATGTCCAGCGGAGTCACCGCCGATTGCGGGACGTACAGGGTAAATCCGCCTACCTGGTAGCTCATGGGCAGGTAAACGGCGATGGCCTCCTCGCCGGCATCCGGGTTAATCCCGAGGTGGTCACTGGCGGTCCCGGTGACAAAGCCGACCAGCCGGACCCCTTTGGCGGGGGTCACCATGACGACCCGCCGCTGGTCGCCTTTGGCTTCTCGGGCCATGGCGAGAAACCGGGTCAGGTTCCGGATTCCGCTGTAAATGCTTTTGACCAGCGGAATCCGTTCCACCTGCCGCTCCCCGAAATCGACGATGTCGCCGATAATGCCTTTCCGCCCCATGATCAACCCGATCGCATAGAGCAGCAACACCCCGCCGACAATGCCCATTCCGGGGACATAAGCCCTATCGGTCAGGACCAGCCGGAACAGTCCGCCCACAGTGGACTCCGCCCAGGTGACCAGCCAGACGATGAGCAGAACCGTCAGCCCGATGGGCAGGACGGTAGCCAGCCCCGTCAAAACGGTTTTCCAGAACGATTTCATTCGATAAGCTCCTTTCCGGCGTTTGTTGCCCGAGGTTGACGGATCGATCCATGACGGCCTCGGGCGGGCCGCCGGCGCCGCCAAAACAAAATCACGGTATCAGCGGCGATCGATTCGGTAAATCAGGCGAAGGGGGTAGATCGGGCATCAAAACCCTGTAGATCGGAGGCGATCTCCGCCTGGATCGGGACTCATGGGAGGCAAAAAGACCTTGAGCGACAACCCTTGGCGCGCTATGCTTCAAACCGGAGGGGGGAAGGAATCGTCACGGAGGAGGCGTCCAATGGCGAAATACTACGATATCATCATCATCGGCGCCGGCCCGGGTGGGATCGCCGCGGCCGTTAAGGCAAAGGAAGCGGACAAATCATACATGGTGCTCGAAAAGGGGTCCCGGGTCATGCAGGGGATCATCGATTCCTATCCCAAGGGCAAGAAGGTCTATCCCACCATCCCCAAATATCTGGATGGGCCGTTTCCCATCGACGGGCTGACCCCGCCGCCCGAAAAAATCCCGGTGGAAGCCTATGTTGATCAGGTGGAGGGGTTCATCCAGGAAGCGGATCTCAACATCCGGTTCGGCGAAGAATACCAGGGGCTGGACGAGGACCGGTCCGGATACGTCATCCACACCAACGCCGGGTCCTATTCCGGGAAATATGTGATCTTCGCCTTTGGCAGCAACATCCCCAATGACCTTGGGATTTACGGCGAGGCCAAGACGGTCCGTCGGAACCTGGAAAACCCCCAGGACTACCTCGGGATCAGCACCCTGGTCATCGGCGGGGGGAACGCGGCGGCCGACGTGGTGGCGGCATTGTCCAAGGTCAAGCGCGAGGCGGATGACCCCACGCCGGTTTACTGGGGTCACATCACGGAAAAGTTCGAGATCAACAAGGACACGGCCCGGGACCTGGGCGAGGAGATCCTTCTGGGCGGGCAGATCAAGATTCTCCAGGGGGCGATCCCCAAGATCGGGGAAGTGGACGCCGAGGGGATCGACCGGCTCTACATCCACCAGAGCCCCGGCGGCCATCGGAGCAACGACGTCTTCATGTACCAGGGGATGAGCTTTCCCATGAAAAACGTCATCGCCTGCATCGGGACCCACGGGCCATCGGCCATCTTCAACCAGCTCAACCTCCAGCAGATCACCTGCACGGGTGAGCTCTGCAAGATCGCCAAAGAGGGGGAGCAGCTCCTGTTGCTCTCCTCGACCTTCCAGACCAGCCGGCGGGGGATTTACGCCATCGGCGGCTCCATCAGCCCCTCCTACATGGAGATCCAGGCGGACCGAACCATCCGGGAGAAGCGTCACTCGAACCTGATTTTCACCGCCATCCTCGACGGGATTACCGCCATGGAGGGGATTTTGCAAACGGAGACCGCGGCGTGAGACGAAACCTCGGGTGGGCGGGTGTTCAG
>CAYNGG010000094.1:0-11584 GCA_964396575.1 uncultured Desulfobacteraceae bacterium
GCGGGACCGCTCGGTCTTCCGTTCCCCAACGTGGATCAGGGTCCCCGGGGGAAGCCCCGGCGGCTTTCGGATGCTTCCATCAGTCATGGACCGCCTCTTTGATGATCATCTCAAGATGCTCCCGTCTTCCATCCATTCGCGGGTTTCGGCTCAATTGGCATTGCTTTCGTCGATCTGTTTCAGGCCCTCCATCAGGAGCCACATGAAGTCGCCCAGGGACTCGGCCGATTCGTAGGCGGCGTCCAGGACCGGGACGAACTTGAATCGCCCTTCCGTGGCCTTCAGGATCTCGTAGAAGGCGGGCTTCCCCGTCAGCTCGTCATAGATGGCACCAACCAACGCACCGTCGCGGAAGTAAACGGAGGCGGTGCCCCGGCTGAGGAGTAGGTTGAGCTCGCCGGTCTTCTGGTTGATGTTGAGGGTCTGCATAAGCTCGGCCGGGGGCATCTCGGAGATTTTGCCCACCATCCCCGAGGCCAGCTCTTCGGAGCGCATGTCGTGGACCTCGTTGAGCCGCTGGGCCATCAGACGGGTGAAAAACATCTGAAGCGGGGGAAAGCGGTTCAGGAGCCGGCGGAAGTCATTGCCCCGGAGAAACAGGAGGTTGGCCGTCTTGATGGCCTTGATGGTCGCCCCGGCCGGCTTGCCGAGAAGCAGGCTCATCTCCCCGAACACGTCCCCTTTTCCCATCAACGCGATCCGGAATCCCCCTTCGCCGACCACTTCCACCTGGCCCGAGACGATGATGTAAAGGTTCTTTCCCGGCTCGCCCTTCTGGATGATGACATCTTCAGCGGTGAGCCGCTGAACCCCGAGGAGAGCCACCACGTGAGATAGCTCCGATTCCTGGAGAGACTCGAAAATAGGGAAGCTGCTCAGCCGGCGGACCAGCTCGTCCAGCTCCCGTTGAGGCATCGGCCGGGGCGAGGTGAGCTCCTCTGAAGCCTGCCAGACCAGGCGAATCCGGCCGGTGCATCCGCTGCAACTGATGGTCTGGCGCTGGAAGTCGCCGGCGGGTCGCTTCCGGAGCGCCGTCAGAACGTCTTCCATCAGAATGGCGCAGGCGGCCTTGTCCGGCGGCGGGGTCAGGGACGGGCCGGACAGGAGCAGCCGGTCCGCCGTGGTGTAAACCGGGCACCGGTCGGCCGTGATCACCGTCAGGCCGGTATCTGGAAACCGGCTTTTGCCGTCATCGTCCAGGAAGAGGTGCCGGGCCGACGTCCGTGGGGGTGAGGAGCCGCCGTTCCGAGGGAGTCGGTCCCCGCCGGCCGGGCCTTCCGCAAACAGAGGGGCCACGGCATCCCCGAGCCCCGACGGCACCGAAAGCCGGTCGAGCAGAGAGAGGGGAATCCGGCCGGCGGAGCGGCAGAGGGTCCGAAGGCCGATCACGGGGGGGGGATCTCCCCGAATGGCATCGAGTCCCAATACCTTGCGGAGATCGACGGCCTCGATGACCGTCCCGGCCAGGATGGCGCCGGTCAGGTCGGCGTTGCCCAGGTCGGTGCCGTTCAGGTTCGCCGAAAGGAGTCGGGCATCCCGGAGGACCACGTCGCTCAGCTCGGCCTCGACCAGACTCGCCCGGCTCAGGTCAGCCCCGGCCAGCTTCGCCCCCCAGCAGTTGGCCCGGACCATCTTCGCCCGGACCAGGGTAGCGCCGGTGAGGTCCGCTTCGGTGAGGTTGGCCCCCCTGAGGTCGGCCCCGGTGAGGTTCGCCCCGGACAGGTCCGCAAAGCAGAGCTCCGCCCCCGAAAGGTTTGCCCCCTTGAGGACCGCGTTTTTCAGGACCGCCTCCCAGAGGTTGGTGTCGGAAAGGTCCGCCCCGGCAAGATTGGCATAGGCAAGGTTGATATTGGCCAGATCAGGACGCACCTCCGGGGCCCGCCGGCGCCACTGATTCCAGGCGTCGGCTCCCTTTCGTATAACGTCCCGTGCTTCTTTGCCAGCCATCTCGATGTCCCTCCCGTTTCGACGGATGACGCTACCATAAGTCCGGCGGTTTGTCGAATAGAACGGCCCGTCCAGGCGGGCATGGGACCGGTGCCGACCGATTGAAAAGCCCGACCCGGTCGTGTATAATACTCCCATGGATAGAACCTCGCCAAGGCCCACCGGGGCTGTCGCGTGACCTATCAGCCGGGCATGTAAAAACGGTATTGATTTCGAGTTTTTATGGATTCAGCCGGGTTTAGCTTGACAAATGGTTCTACTGTTGTACGATTGTCAAAAGGGCATGTTCTGGAAATAAACCCATAATATAGGGGCGGGCGTCACGATCTCCTCAGCCAAGAAAATGGATCTTCACAATATAAAAAATGGACATAGTAGTTGACACTTCGGCAATCATTTCGGTGATCGTCGGTGAACCCGAACGTGAAAGGATCATCGAGCTTACAACCGGAAATATACTTATTGGACCTGGTTCGATCCCATGGTAAATTGGAAATGCTTTTTCAGCAATGTTCAAACAAAAAAGGCTGACACTTACTGAAGCTGAAAAGGGACTATCAATTTTTAAAAACATTCCTCTTCGTTACATAGATCCGAATTTTGTTGCGGTTTTAAAATTATCCAAACAGGCCAATATCCATGCATACGATGCTTATTTTTTGGATTGCGCGATCAGATACAGGGCTCCCTTGTTGACATTGGACCGAAAGCTTATGGCATCCGCGCAAAATCTCAACGTCGAAACCCTGGAGATATAAAATGCAAGTTTATACATATTCAGAAGCTCGGCAAAAACTGGCCGTTATTCTTGACCAGGCGGAAAACTCGGGAAAAGTGATAATCCGAAGAAAAGACGGCAGGACCTTCGCATTGGTTCCGGAAAAAATCGCTTCTTCCCCCTTGGATGTACCTTCTATTCAAGCAAACCTTACCACCCAAGATATAGTAGATATTATTCGAGAAGGAAGGGAAAGGTAGAGCCTCGGCCCAGATGACGGCCAGGGCCGGCGTTCTTTTGGCAAACTGACATGTCCGCGCATTATGGGTTATGGTTCAGTAACCGGCGGAACACTCCACTAATCAACCGCCACGCCCCGATAGGTATCCCCCCCGGAAATCGGCTCGATAACCCCTTGCTCGATGTCCCGCTGGAAGAGCTCGGTGATTGTGGCCCGGAGGTCGGGGAGGTCCGGGTAAACTTTGGCGAAATAGCCGGCGCACTCGGCGATCAGCTCCTCCAGGGTAAACTCCGAGAAGCCGTCCCGGACAAAGGCATAATCGGTGGACAGTCGGCCGGCGTCCCCCCGGTAGGTCTTCAGACGGACCGGGCCGGCGGTAAGCGCCGTCGTCCGGGCGGCCTTGACCCGGCGGGCGATCCGCTGGATGCTGAAGACCTCGAGGGGGATGTGCCCCAGGATGGCGTCCTGGATCAGGGCCGCGGTCTCGGCTTCCAGAAGCCGGGTCGCCTCGGCGTTTCGTCCCTTTTTCTCGATCAGCCGGACCGAGAAATGGACGGCGTTGATGTAGTCGGTAAGCCACTCATCTTCCTTGAATTTCATCCAGACCTTCTCCTCGACGGGTCCCGGCAGGCGGGGTCTAACAGAGACGATAGTCTATCACAGGCCCGCCCCGCCGGCAACGACCTCGACCCGAGGACGCCATCCGTCTTGACGGAATTGTGTCTCTTGCCTATAATTTTCTCGACTATAGTCCATTGGGAGACGGATGCCATGCGACATCTATTGATCCTGGGGGGCCTGATGCTCTGGCTGGCCCTCGGCGGACCAGCGGCCGGGGAGCCGGTCCCCGGCGGGGAGCAACGTCCTGATGCGCCCGCGCCGGAGCGAGAGGCCATCGCCCCCGATTTTTACCAGACCGACCTCCGGGCGGTGCTCCGGTATCTGAAAAGCGTCAGCGGACACAACTTCGCCGTGGACCCGGATGTCTCCGGCACCGTAACCCTGACCTTTGATCACCCGGTTCCCTGGGAGACGGTCCTCCGGGTGGTCCTGAAGATGAACGGGCTGGCGATGGAAATCTATGGCCCCCAAACGATTCACATTTTCCGAAAGCGATGAGCCCCGCCGATGATTGATAATTGATAATTGATTTGAGCCGGTAAATCCGCGATCATCAATCTAAAATCACAAATCTAAAATCTAAAATCTAAGGAGGTAATTTTAATGAAACAGATTCATTTCGGCTGGATGGCCCTTTTGATCCTGATGCTGCTCCCTGGCGCGGTGGCGGCTGATGACTGCCTGAGCGTCGATGAGAGCCTGGACCTGGCCATTCCCTGCGTCGCTTATGAAGGCGGCCACTACACCCTGACCCTGGATTCGACTCCGGTCCCCGCCGACCCCGATGGCCTCTACTGGCGTTATGGGTCCGCGGCGGCGACGGAGCCGACCGGCTCCTGCGCCTCGGCCACGCCCGACCTGACCCTCACTCTTCCCTGCGTCCGACTCAATGCCGCCACCTACCGGGTGACCCTCACCCCGGCCCGGAACCCCGATGACCCCGACGGGATTTACTGGCGCTTTGCCTCGGCGGTCCCGACGGCGGCCGAGTGCATCCCGGTGGGGGCGGATCTGAAGATCACCGTCCCCTGCGTCACATATGGAGGGACAAGCTACACCATCGATCTCGCGGCGTACACCAACCCGGCCGACCCTGATGGCCTCTACTGGCGCTTAGGCGGCGCGACCCCCGTCGAGGGGGGAGGCTCCTGCATCGACGTCGGGGAATCCCTGGCCCTGATGCTCCCCTGCGTCACTTATGACGGGTTGGAGCTGGAGGTTGCCCTGAGCCGCCATGGCAACCCCCTGGACCGGCACGGCCTTTACTGGACCCCCGCCCACGCCGAGGTCCGGCATAAGCTGGTCAACCTGATCACCGATTACGGCGAGATCCTTATCTGGCTTCACCCGGAGACGCCGACCCACCGGGACAACTTTATTCAGCTTGTGGAATCGGGCTTTTACACCGGGCTGACCTTCCACCGGGTGATTGACGGCTTCGTCATCCAGGGCGGGGACCCGTCGGGGAACGGCACCGGCGGACCCGGCTACACGCTTCCCGCCGAGATCGACCCTGACCGGGGACACGGTTTCGGCGCGGTGGCCGCGGCCCGGCTTCCCGATCAGGTAAATCCGGAGCGGCGCTCGAGCGGGTCTCAGTTTTACATCGTCGAAAACCGTGATGGGGCTCACGGCCTTGACGGCCAATACACCGTCTTTGGCCAGGTGATCAGCGGTCTTCCGACCGTTGAGGCCATCGGGTCGGTCCCCACGACCGCCGAAGATCGGCCCGAGAGCCCGGTGGTGATCCGTCGGGCCGAAACGGTCTCGTTCACCCCATCGACCCTGGCGGCCCAATACGGGTTCGCCGTTCCCACCCCCTGACCCGGAGGCCCCCATGTCACGATTCACCGTCTTTTTTCTCTGTCTGACCTTCCTCGTCGCCGCGGCCGGTTCGGCTAAGGCCGAGGACGCCACCGTCTTCGTGGGTTCCCTCGTGGATGCCTCGGACGGCGGCTACTCCTATGGCTACGCCCCGGCCATTGTCTATGAAAACGGGCTTTTTCATAAGTTTTATTGCAGCAACGGCCAGGACGGCTTCTGGGACTCGATCCGCTACACCTGGTCGGGGGACGGGCGGTCCTGGGCTCCGCCCCGGGTGATCCTGACCGCCAACACCCATGAGGTGGAGCGGTGTGCCTGCGATCCTTCGGTGGTCCGCTACGATGCCGGGGACGGTCCCCATTACTATCTTTTTTACTCGGGCAACCGCCCCGATGTCCAGACGGTGATGTTCGTGGCCCGGTCGCCGGCCATCGACGGCCCTTATGTCAAGCGGACATCCGCCGGCACCTGGGAGGCCGCTCCCCCGGACCCGGAGGTGATCCTCGGGCCGGCTCAGCCGGTGCCTCCGGGCTGGTACGGGGCCGGGCAGCAGGCGGTGGTCGTCGTGGACGGCCGGCTCTATAGCTGGTTCCATGACGACAGCGCCCGCTACCCCGACTATGAGGCCCGGATTTTTCAGTCAACGGCCGACGATCCCGGCCGCTGGAGCCCGCCGGTCCCCACCAACGTCTCCGGCGTTGCTTCGGTGGAGGTCCGCTACGACCCGGAGGCCGAGCGGTTCGTGATGTTCCACTTTATCCAGCGCCACCAGCGCGATGCCGCCCTGGCCCGCCGGTTTTCCGACGACGGCATCACCTGGTCGGAGCCCGGGATCATCGCCGACCGGGCATCCATCCCCGACTACGCCCACAATCCGGGGGCCTCGGCCGACGCGAGCGGCCACCTGATCGAGGGCCGGTCCCTGATCGTTTACGGGGCTCCTTCGAGCCAGCCGGCCCGCTGGATGGAATGGGACCTCTTCGGCACCGCCCTCAACCCGGCCGGCCGGGTCTGGAACGAGATCCCCTGGGGTTGGCAGTGGCCCGGCATGGAAAAATCCGAGGACTCGCCCACCGACGCTCTCCTGGAGAAGCTTTTCCCCTACATCGAGGCGGTCGAGGGATGGGGTGATCCCTTTTCCGATGTGGTCGATGAGATCCGGCGTCACCCGGTGGAGGTGGTTCCCGGGGACTTCGACGGGGACGGCCGGGCCGACCGGGCCATTGTCATCCGGGAAACGAGCCGCTGGTATGTTATCAGCTCGGCCACCGGCGAGCCGGTCGCCGACTTCCCCTGGGGCTGGCAGTGGCTGGGGATGGGTGAGCAGCACCGGATCGCCCCCGGGGACTTTGACGGCGACGGCCGGACCGACCGGGCCATTGTCGATGAAAACACCGGTCACTGGTATGTCATCGCCAGCTCCACCGGCGAGCCTCCCTCGGAGATCCCCTGGGGATGGCAGTGGAAGGGGCTGGTCAGGGAGCACCGGCTGGCCCTGGGAGACTACGACGGCGACGGCCGGACCGACCGGGCGGTGGTCAACCCGATCACCGGGCAGTGGTACATTATCGCCAGCAGTACCGGCGGCCATTTCGACGAAATCCCCTGGGGATGGACCTGGCCGGGGATGACTGAGCAGCACCGCCTGGCGCCAGGCGATTACGACGGTGACGGCCGGACCGACCGCGCCATTGTCAATGGGAACACCGGGAGCTGGTATGTGTTTTCCAGCCGCACCGGCGGTCATTCTGACGAGATCCCCTGGGGATGGGAGTGGTCCGGCTGGTCCCCTAAAGGTCACCGCCTGGCGGTGGGCGATTATGACGGCGACGGCCGGGCCGACCGCGCCATTGTCAACGCCGCCACCGGTCAATGGTACGTGATCTCCAGCCGCACCGGGGGAGCCTTTGAAGAGATCCCCTGGGGATGGAAGTGGACCGGGATGGAAGCGGACCACGTGGTCTCCCTGGGCGACTTCGACGGTGACGGCCGGACCGACCCGGCCATCGTGGACCCGGAGGCCATGCGCTGGTACGTCCGCCCCTCAACCCCCTTCGAAGTTTACGCCGACTCGGGGGAAAGCTTCCCCCTGCCCCGGTCTCTCCGACTCATCGGCACCCCGGAGGGATCGCCCGAAAGATGATCCCGCCAAAGGCGGGACTCCAGGTCCTTGCGCAAGGCTTTGGCCCGTTCGAGTCCGGGGACAAGGGCCGATGCCACCCCGGACCGCTTCCGGAGCGCCGCGGTCTGGGCGGGGCAGAGATACCAGGTGCAGATAAAGGGTCGCTGAGGCCGGGGCAGCCGGCACCCGCTCGGGCCGGCATAGCGACAGGTCTCGCCCGGCCGGGACCGGGGCTGGGCCGGGGGGATCGGCTGGCCGGTGAGGTGGAGTTGCAGGAGATCCCGGAAGTCGAGCCAAACCGTTGCCGACAGGCAGCAGGGGTCCGGGCAGTGGGGACAAGTGATCCGGCAGAGGGCGTCCAGCCGGGGGTAGGTTTCGGCCAGCGCCGCTTCGAGCTGGTGAGCCAGGCTCATTAGAGGGCCGGAGGGCCGCCGGACCAGCCGGGCGACCGCCGCGTTGGCCGCCCGCCACTCGTCCGGGGCGGCCCACGGAATGGGCGGGGGTCCTGATGGCGTGAGGGTCACGGCTCGGCGGCCGCCTTCCGGTCCCGGATTTCCGCCCGTCGAGCCTCTATCCGCTCCCCCAGGGTCTCGTAGAAGTCCGCGTCGAACCAGCCGATCTCGGTGGCCCGAATCCGATAGACCCGGCGGCAGTAATCCGCATCATTGAGCCAGCCCTTTGACAGGCTGTAGTCGAGCCAGCTCAGGGTCTCGTCGATGGCATCCTTGTATATCCGCTCGGTCAGTTCCTGGTCGAGGGCGGGATCATAGGTACCGGCGTCCTTGGCGGTGACCCGCCAGACGTTCAAATTGACTCGGCCGGACGGATATTGATCCCGCCGGATCGCCCGCTTGAGCCGCCAGAGGCTGTCGGCGGCCAGCCGTTTGAGCTCGGCCTGGCGGGCCTTCTCAGCGGCTTCGGGGTTCGGTCCCCCGGTCTGAGCTTCCCCGATGATCGGGCTTGACAAACCGGCTGACAGCAGAAGGACCATCAGCAGGGCCGCGCCCCGGCATGGTCGTCGGCAATCCCTATTGTGGCGCTGCATCACTCATCTCCTTTCCCCCTGTCATTCCGGACCATCCTGTGGTATATGGGATTCAGCGAGCAGGGGGATACTATACCCCACGCGGCGCCGTCGGCGCCACCGAATTTTTGATTTTTAATTGCGGATTCCGGAGCACGTGGCATGAAACGAATCATCTACCTGTTGCTGGCCCTTTTCTTCGTCTTTATTGGCTTCGACACCCTGGCGGTGGTCTTCGCCTTTCTCCTCTACTTGACCCTCGGCGAGGCTACGGACCTTGAGGACGAGGAGCTACCATCGCCGGAACGGTCTGACGACGCGCCGGTGGAATCCGCTTGAAAAGGGGTGCGACCTCTGGTAGAATCGCTATGATTTTCAGACATTTTCTCCCATCGACGGCTTGATCGGGCCGTCCGGGAATCTGCTCACCGATGCAAGGAGGAAACGGATGCGGAGGATGATACGCTGGCTGATCGGAATCCTCGTGGTAGCGGCCGTCGTCGGCCTCGTTTACCTGATGTTCAACTGGGGGCTGCTCGATCTGATCATCGACTGCTGGTGGTTCTCGTCCCTTGATTACGGCGGCTATTTCTGGCTGCGGCTGATCTATCGATATCTGGTCTTCATCTTCGTTACGGGGGCCTTTTTCCTGATCTTTTTCCTCAACTTCTGGGTGGGGTCCCGCTACCTGGGACTCACCGAGGCATCAGCCGAGGGGGGCCGCTCGGCCGAGCGCGCCCGGTACAAAACCCTGCTGAAGATGTTCAAGACCGGCTCCCTGAAGGTTTACACCCCGCTCTCGCTGATCCTTGCGATCCCCATCGCACTCCCGCTCTACCGGCAGTGGGAGCAGGGCCTCCTCTACCTGTTCGGCCCCGACGCCGGTCAGGTGGACCCGGCCTTCGGCCTCGACATCAGCTTCTACCTCTTCTCCTACCCGATCTACACCCTCATCCAGAAAGACCTGCTGATCATCTTCGCCTTACTCTTCGTGGCCATGACGATCCTCTACTGGGCTGAAAGCCGTATGATTTCAAAAGCCGACCAGCGGCTCCCCCGGGGAGCCCGGATTCACCTCACCGTCCTGGTGCTGTTCGTGATCGCCATCCAGGGCTGGGGATATATCCTGGAGCAGTTCGGGCTGCTCCACCAGAACGACCCGGCCACCGTGTTCTACGGCCCCGGATTCGTCAAGTTCTGGTTCGACCTGCCGATCATCTGGCTCAAGGTTCTCATGTTCACCGGCGGGTCCATCGCGCTCATCCGGTACATCCACACTCACAAGGGGGCCAAGCTGGTGATCGCCTTTGCCATCCTCTTTCTGATGGTGATCGGAATCCGGTCCATCGACTTTATCCCCCGGAAGATCGACGAATTCATGGTGGCTCCTAACGAGATCGTCCGGCAGCGGCCTTATATCAACAACAATGTCACCGCTACCCTGAACGCCTTCGACCTGACCGACGTGGAGGTTCGGGAGTATCCGGTCCAGCCCATCATGAGCATCATCGCCGAGGACACCGACCTCCAGAAAAACCTGGCCAACATCCCGGTCTGGGACCGGGAGCTGCTCACCGAGGTTTACTTGCAGCGGCAGGGCATCCGGCCCTACTATTCCTTCCCCGATGTGGACGTCGATCGATACACGGTGGGCGGCCTTTACCAGCAGGTCTTTCTGGCGGCCCGGGAGATCAGCATCCGTGAGCTGCCGGCCACGGCCCAGAGCTGGATCAACTCCCGGCTCCAGTACACTCACGGCTACGGGGTGGTGATGACCCCGGCCATCCAGCGCGGGGACAAGGACATCAAGTGGTTCTTGCGGGACATCCCCCTCCATTCCGAGCTGGACTACGAGGTCTCCCAGCCGGGCATTTACTACGGCCTCGAGGAATACGAGTACGCCATCGCCCCCAACGACCGGGGGGAGATCGATCATCCCAAACGGGATGAAAACGTCCTGGTCAACTACAGCGGCACGGGCGGGGCATCCCTGTCCAATCTCTTCCGAAAGCTGATGTTCGCCCTCCACTTCCGGGACAAAAACATCTTCTTCACCACCGAGACCAACAACAAAAGCCGGATTCTCTTCCGGCGGAACATCACCGAGGCCATCGGGAGACTCACGCCCTATCTGCTGCTCGACGAGGACCCCTACGTGGTGGTGACCCCCAAGCGGATCTACTGGATCCAGGACGCTTACACTACATCGGAACATTACCCCTACGCCGCCTTCTACGACCATCAGCACTATTCGGAGAACCGCTTCAACTACATCCGAAACTCGGTGAAGATCGTCGTGGACGCCTACAACGGGGATATCAGCTTCTACCGCTTCGACCCGGATGACCCCATCACCGGCGCCTATGATCGGATGTACCCCGGACTCTTCAAGTCGATGGATGAGATGCCCGATGGCCTCAAGCGGCACCTCCGCTACCCCAAGTCCCTCTTCGAGATCCAGATGAGCGTTTACGCCAAGTACCACCAGCGCGATCCCGATATGTTCTACCGGCAGGAGGACCACTGGGAATTCGCCTCGGCCGGGACCGTCCTCCAGCGGGCCTACTATATGACCCTGAACCTCATCGACCGGGAGCAGCACGAGTTCATGCTTCTGAGCCCCATGAGTCCCATCAGCCGGGACAATCTCCGGGCTCTGCCCATTGTGGGGTGTGACGGAGACAATTACGGAAAGATGGTGGTTTACTCCTTTCCCAAGGGCGAGCAGATTTACGGGCCGGCCCAGGTGAGCGCCCTCATCGACAACGACACCCGGATCGCCCAGGAGCTGACCCTCTGGGACCAGGCCGGCTCGAAGATCAAGCGGGGCCGGATGATCATCTTCCCGGTGAACAACACCATCCTCTACATCCAGCCGATTTACCTGATCTCCACCGCCCGAACCAAGATCCCCGAGCTGATCCGGATCATCATCAGCCAGGGCAGCCTGGTGGAGATGGACACCAACCTGGAGACCGGGTTCCGGAAACTGGCGGCCCGGGTCCACGGCAAGGAGGACGAAACCGTTATCCAGGAAACCGGGCTGAGTGTCCCGACCGACCCCCGGGGCCCCCGGCTGGAAGCTGA
>CAYNGG010000095.1:0-2194 GCA_964396575.1 uncultured Desulfobacteraceae bacterium
GGGGGCCAGGGGGTTAGGTTTGACGGCCGGAATGAGCTCAAGGCAGCCGAAATCAGGTTCAAAAATGTGGATAACGAAGGAGCTCGATCCTGACACCGGACGGGGTTAGCAACCGTCGCCGAGGGTCTGATCGTGCTCCCACTCGAAACGCCGGATCAGGTCCCGCATCCCCTCGGATACGGCCCGGTACTTCCGGTTGGCCTCCACCCGGAGCTCGGCGGGGAGCCGGTCGATCCGCCGACGGGTCCGCTTGAGCATCCGCCGGCGTTTCTTCCAGAGCCGCCGCACCTGGCGGATCGCCTCACGGGACCCCTTGGTCGCCGTTTTCGAATACCCGTCCATCCGGTCCCGAAGGCGGGCATACATCTCGTCGAGGGTGTGGGTGATGGTATCCATCTTGAGGGTCTGCTGGGTGATCACGTGGAAGTGATGCCCCATCAACGAGAGGCTGATGGTCTCGGAAAAGGCGCGACGGTGGAGGATCAGGTTTCGGATGACGAACTTGAGGTACTGGAGCCCATAAGGGGTAAAGGGCTGCCGGCAGAGCGACCGGAAGAGGATGCGCAGATCCTTCGGCCGGATCGGCCGCTGGAAATAGTTAGTGGGGCCGATTCCGTCGAGGAGCCGGTTGCAGCGGTCGAAATAGCGGCTGAGATTGCGGTCGTAGATGGCCGACAACACCCGCCGATAGCCCCGGCGGAGCTGGTCTTCGTCCATCTTCGGCACGAAGTTGGTGACCAGGTGATGGGTGTTGTTGCCGTCCGATTCCGCCCGGAGCCGCCCCTCACGCCGGAGCCGGGCGTAGAGCCGGGTCCCCGGCAGGGCCGTCAGGAGACCGATCATGGCCATGGCGATGCCGTTTTGCTCGATAAACTCCACCTGCCGGTCGAAAATGTCTTCGGTGTCGCTGTCGAACCCCAGGATGAAACCGCCCATCACCCCCATCCCATGGGCCTTGATTTGGCGGATGGCCGTGACCATGTCGGTCTTCAGGTTCTGAGCCTTCCCGGTCTCGGCCAGAGCTTCGGCCGAAGGGGTCTCGATCCCGATGAAAACCTCATTGAAGCCGGCGTCCCGCATCCCGCTCAAGATCTCGGGGTCGTCGGCCATGTCGATGCTCGCTTCGGTAAAAAACCGGAACGGAAAGCCGTGGTCCGCCTGCCATTGCCGGAGGGCCGGGAGCAGCTCCCGCTTGAGCCGTCCTCGGTTCCCGATGAAGTTATCATCGACGATGAAGACCGAGCCCCGCCAGCCCAGACGGTAGAGAGCTTCCATTTCGGCGGTCATCCGGTCAGCGGCCTTCAGCCGGGGCCGATTGCCGTAAACCGGCCAGATATCGCAGAACTCGCACCGGAACGGACACCCCCGGCTGTACTGGACCGCCATGGATGCGTAGGCGTCCAGATCCAGAAGATCGAACCGGGGTACCGCCGATTCGCTCAGGTCCGGCCGAACCCCGCTGCGGTACTCAGACCGGGCCGTCCCCTGCTCGAGGTCCTCGAGGAGCGGCCCGACCAGGTGCTCGGCCTCACCGAGGACGAGATGATCGACCCCGCTGATCTCCCGGTGACACGCGGTGGGATAGGGACCGCCGGCCACCACTCGCCGGCCCACCCGGTTACACCGGTCCACCACCTCCGCAAACCCGGCCTTCTGAACGATCATCGCCGACACGAAAACCACGTCGGCCCACTCGATATCGGCATCGGTCAGGGAGGTGACGTTCATGTCGATCAGCTTCAAACGATACCGGTCGGGGATCAGGGCCGCCACGGTGAGCAGACCCAGCGGCGGCATGTTGCTCTGCTTCCGGATCAGCTTCAGGGCGTATTTAAAGCTCCAGTAAGTGTTTTTCGGCACCTCGGGATAGACCAGCAAAATGTTCTGCAATGACGTCATGAAAGGCCTCCGTTCTGTTCACATGTAAGGACGACCGGCCGGTCGCCCCTACTTTGGGGTTGCCAGTGACGGGCGGGCATAAGGGCGTCTTCCGGAGACCGCGCTCGATGGCGACGCGCTCCGTTCTCGACGGCTCAATGCGCGGCGACCGGGGAACAATCTTAACGGCCCGAAGACGTGTCAATCGGCACGTCAAAAATGATGGCTCTCATAATATCACCGCCGGCCCGAAAAAACAAGGAGATTTCGACCGATATCGCATAACCGGCCGGTCCGCCGGCCCCATCCACAACAA
>CAYNGG010000095.1:2294-9757 GCA_964396575.1 uncultured Desulfobacteraceae bacterium
ACCCCATGACCCGAGATGCCCCGGATTCCCTCGATGTCCGGATCGCGGTGCTTGAAAGCACCATCGAAGCCCAGGTGCTCGACGCCATGCTCACCGAGGACGGGATTCCCCATCGGATTCGGTCCTATTACGACACGGCCTATGACGGACTCTTTCAGATGCAGAAGGGCTGGGGCGAAGTCCGGGCTCCGGCCGCTTACCAGGAGCAGATCACTGAGATTCTAAGCTTTATTCGATCGGAAAACCATGTTATAGAAGAAGACGATGAGGATGAGGAGCCCCCGCCCCTCGACTAATCCTTAAGATAGAGCCATTCAACCGCATGAAGGAGGTCTCATCATGTCCGATTTCGAAACGGCGCTCAAGCTCGGGCGCACCCCCAACATACAATCCCTTTTCCCCAATTCGAAGGCCCTCATCGTCAGCGGGAAATTCATCGATCTGGCGATGCTCGAGAAGGGGAAGGCCATTTGCATAGCGGCCAACGGCCGGAGCCATCTGGTCATCCGGGGGGTCCTTCGGGCCGCCCAGCGGGCCAACTCGGCGCTCATCGTGGAGATCGCCAAGTCTGAAGGCGGGGCCGGGGCTTATTGCGCCGTCAACTTGTGGAACATCGCCCGGCAGGTGGACGCGCTGGCCAACGAGATGGGGATTACGGTCCCGATAGCGGTCCACGCCGACCATTACGGGATCAAGAAGCCCGAAGACGTGGAGCCCGCCCGGCTGGAGATCCCGACCCTGTTCGAGGCCGGGATCACGTCCATCGCCATCGACGCTTCCCATCTCCCGGACGACGAAAATCTCCTGGCCAGCCTCGCCTTAAAGCCCCTGGTGCCGGACTGGGCCGGTTACGAGACCGAGGTGGGGGAGATCAAGGGCAAGATGGGCATGTCCACCGAGGAAGAGGCCCGGTACCTGATCGCCGGCCTCAACGCCCACTCCATTTTCCCCAACTGGATCGCTCTGAACAACGGCACCACCCATGGGATCGAGGCCAGCGACGCCGGCATTCAGGTGGAGCTGACCGCCCAGATCCACGACGCGCTCGCGCCCTATCGGGTTTCCGGAGCCCAGCACGGGACTTCGGGGAACTCCTCCGATCGGCTCCGCCGGATCGCCGACCTGACCCGGACCACCAAGGCCAATGTGGCCACGGCGCTCCAGATGATCTCCTGGGGAGTTGAGGTCAACGATTACGGCAACGCCATTCTCGACGCGGACGGCAGCTTCCGGAAGGTCAAAAACGAAGGCGTCTCCGAGCCCCTCTGGGATGAAATGGTGGCCTATGCCGATGAGAAGGGCTGGAAAAAGGGGGACTTCAAGAAGCTCAACCTCCCCTTTGAAAACAAGATCCTCGGTCAGCCGGCCGGCATCCGGGAGCGGATGGCCAGGCGGGTGGAGGACTTCGCTTACAACATGATGGCCAACGTTCTCAACGCCGGCGACACGGCCCCCATCGTCATCGACCTCATCCGGTCAACGGGCGGCCCTGATCCCGGCCCCAAGGCCGAGCGGATCGAGGACCCCGGAGAGTGGACGGAGGCCAAGATCCGCGAAAAGGCTCCCATTAAGGCGGACACCGGCCCGGCCGGGGATTTCGACGACTGATGGGGCGGAGACACCACAGCCGGGGCGGCCCGCCCTCCCCGGCCCGCTGACCCGGCGCCATGACCCGTGCCCGGTTACGGCGAACGGTCGCCGGATTGGTCCTGTTGATCATTCTGGCGACGAGCGCGTCGGCGGACATCATTCTCCGGGAGCGACCGCTCTATCTGGTGGGCGACGACGCTTTTCCGCCGTTCAGCTTCGAATCCGACGGCCGGATTCAGGGGATCGACTGTGATATTATCCGGGAGATGGCCCGGCGGATGGGGGTTTCGGTGACCATCGAGCTGGTCCCCTGGCGGCGGCTTATCGAGCTGATCCGGACCGGGGGCTGCGACGGCGGTTTTTCGCTCTTTTCGACCCCTGAGCGCCGGCGGTTTGCCCGGTTTGCCGACGGAACCCCCATCCACGAGAGCACCTTCTACCTTTACGTTCGGCCGGAAGGGGCTTTTCGCTTCGAGAGCCTCGATGACCTGGCCGGCAAGGCCATCGGCGTCAATCGGGGCTTTTTCATCAGCTACGATTTCGACCGGGCCGTCGCCGAAGGCCGGTTCTCTCTGGATGCGGTGGAAGGGGTGACGGTCAACCTCCGGAAGCTTGCGGCCGGCCGGATCGACGGGTTCGTGGCCAACGCCGACGAGGTCAGCTATTGCCGGCGGGCTTATGGGGATGATCTCATTCCGGTCGTGGCGCTGCCCCGGCCGGTGGTGGAGCGCCGGGGGGCCTATCTCGTCCTCTCCCGGAAAGGTCCTCTGGCCGACCCGGAGGAGATGATCCGGCGGATCGAGGCCGCTCTGGCCGCCATGGTCGCCGACGGGACCCGGGACCGGATCATCCGCCGGTACCTGCCGCCCCCGGAAGCGGCCGGCGCACCATCAACCCAACCGGCCGGTCCCTGATGACGGTCTCCTCCGATGCCCATGATTGACAGCTCTGACTATTCGCCCCCCGGAAATGCGGACGACCCCGCCACCGACGGCCCGCCCTCGGCGAGCTTCCATTCGGAATCGTCGAGCCGTCCCCCATCCATCTCACGGAACCTCACCCTGAGTCTCGTGATTACGGTCATCGCGGTGGCCGGGATTGCCATCGGGATCAACTACATCAATGAGATCCGCCGAGCCCGACAGCATATCGAGACCCGGGCCGACGAGTACATCGACCTGCTGGTGGGGAGCCTCCAGGTCCCCTTATGGAACCTCGAGGCCGAGACCGTCAAGCACATTGCGGAGTTCTTCGCCAGGAACGTCAACGTCAGCGACCTGCGGATCGTCGGGGAGGACGGGGCCGTCTATTACGACATTGATCTGGAGCGGGAAGGCCCTTTTATCCGCCGGAGTGCCACGATTCAGCACGAGGGGGTCCGGGTGGGCACCGTCCAGATGGGAATGGTGGCCCGGCTGCCGGAAGAGGTGAGCGGGAGTATTCTCCGGGGGAGCCTTTTGACTTTGGTGGTGGTTCTGATCACCCTGATCGGGGCCACCGGCGTGCTCCTGCGGATTTTCCTGAAAGGCCCCCTTGACCAGCTCGGGGCCATTGTCCACGCCTACGACCTCCAGCGGGTCCCCTCCGGTATGGTGGATCGATCCACCCTGTCCGCCGAGCTCGAGCCCCTTGTGGACCTTCTGGAGCGGATGCGGGACCAGATCCGCTCCCAGATGGCCGCGCTGCGGCAAGCCGAGGCGAAATACCGGACCATCTTTGAAAACGCGGTGGAGGGCATCTTCCAGACCGCCCCCGGGGGACGTCTCCTCACGGCCAATCCGGCTCTGGCGGCCATGCTCGGGTATAACACCCCGGAGGCGGTGGTCGCATCCGTGGACAACATCGCCACTCAATGTTACGTCCAGGCGGAGTGCCGGGACGACATGATCGCGATCATCCTGGGCCAGGGACAGGTCGTGGGATACGAGACCGAGCTGATGCGAAAGGACGGGACGGTCTTCTGGGGGGCTATCAACGCCCGGGCCATCCGGGACGAAACCGGCCGAATCCGGTACTACGAAGGGACCATTGTTGACATCTCGGAGCGCAAGCGGCTGGCGGAGCTGGAGCGGGCGGAGGCGACGGCCAATGCCGAAAACCGGGCCAAAAGCGAGCTTCTAGCCAACATGAGCCACGAGATTCGGACCCCCATGAACGCCGTCCTCGGCCTTACCGGCCTTTTGAGCAAAACCGAGCTGTCCGCCAAGCAGCGGGACTACGTGGGGAAAATCGGGGCCTCGGCCCGGATACTGTTGGGGGTCATCAACGATATCCTCGACTATTCGAAGATCGAGGCCGGCCAACTGGAGCTGGAATCGACGGAGCTGCGGATCAACGAGATCATGGAGCGGGTGTCGGACGGGTTCTCCGAAAAGTCGGCCGCCAAGCATATCGAGCTGGTGGTTTCGGTGGCTGATGGGGTTCCGCCCCGGCTGGTGGGCGACCCCCACCGTCTGGAGCAGGTCCTCGTCAACCTCACCGACAATGCGATAAAGTTCACCGAGCGCGGCGAGGTCCTGGTGGAGGTCGAGCCGGTTGGTGAAGACGATCAGACGACGGCCCTCACCTTTTCGGTCCAGGACACCGGGGTCGGGATGTCCAGGGAGTTGCTCCGCCGGATGTTCCGGGTGGACCGCCGGGGGGAAACGGACAATGATGGGCGGAGAGGCAACACCGGTCTGGGATTGATGATCTGCCGCCGGCTCGTCCGGATGATGGGCGGGGAGCTGATGGCCGAGAGCACCCCCGAAAGCGGAACCACTTTCCGGTTCACGCTCCGCTTCCGGCGGCTTCCCGGCGCGCCGATCGACGAGAGGCGCCTCCCGACGGCCCTTTCCGGCCTCAAAGCCCTCGTGGTCGATGACAACGAGACCGCCCGGAATACCATCGAGGAGATGCTCCGGCGCTTCGGCTTCGAGACGGCCGCCGTCGAGACCGGGGAGCGGGCTCTGGAGGACCTCCTGGATCACCGGCACCCGACCGACCTGGTGCTCACCGACTGGCGAATGCCGGGGCTAGACGGACTTGAGATCTCCAAGCGCATCCGGCGGGAGCCCGGTTTCGCCGACCTTCGAATCATCATGCTCACCGAGATGGGGACCGAGGAGGTGATGCACCGGGCCGAAGCCGCCGGTGTCAACGCCTATCTCATCAAGCCCGTCAAGCAGTCGATTCTTTTTGACACGATCATGGAGCTTTTCGTCGATCGGGTGCGGGCTGCCCGCGGGATGGGGACTGAATCGGAAGTGGTCGCCGACCGCCGGCTCGAAGGAGGCCGCGTGCTCCTGGTGGAAGACAACCTCATCAACCAGGAAGTGGGCCAGGATCTGCTTAGAGGAATGGGTCTCGATGTGACCGTGGCGGGCGACGGAAAGGTTGCGGTGGCGGCGGTCCGCGAAGACCCGTCCCGCTACGACGCCGTCATCATGGACATCCAGATGCCGGAGCTCGACGGCTTGGCGGCCACCCGCCGAATCCGAGGGGATGACCGATGCAAACGGCTGCCGATCATCGCCATGACCGCTCACGCCCTGGAAGGAGACCGTGAAACCTGCTTCGAGGCGGGGATGGACGACTACGTCAGCAAGCCCATCGACCCCGACGAGCTCCGCGCCGTTCTCGTCCGCTGGATCGCCCGGCCGCCGGTCGAGGCGCCCGGGGGCGAGGCCGGGGATGAGATCGACTCGTCATCGGACATCGACACCGAAGCGGGGCTCGAGCGGGTCGGGGGCAACCACCAGCGCTATGCGGAGCTGCTTCGGGAGTTTCGGAGAGCTTATGGCGACGCCGCCGACCAGATCCAGGAGCTGCTCCGCGAGGGGGACCGGGACCGTGCCGCGGAGCTGATCCAGCGCCTGGAAAATCTCGCCGGCGATATCTCGGCGGTGGAGGTCCACGCCGCGGCCGCCGCCCTGGAACGGGATATCCGCGGATCGACCGATGGAGGCGGCGACCGGGTGAGCGGGACGACGGCGAGCCTCATCTCGGATCTCCGGAGGGCCTTGGTCCGGGCCGTTTCAGAAGTCCAGGAGATGCGGCAGGTCAGCGTCGTCCCGGCCGAATCCCGGAAGGAGCCGGTTGACACGGCCCTGTCGGCCCGCCTGAACGAGATGCACACCCTTCTGATCACCGAAAACCCGCTGGCGATCAACCACATCTCCTCTCTCCGCCAGCTCCTGAACGGGGATACCGAACGCCGACGCATCCAGCAGATGAGTGAGCACCTCGAACGCCTCGACTACCAGTCCGCCCGGAACACCCTGGCGGTTCTGGCCTGGGGCCTGGGGGTCTGCCTCACCGGCGGAGATCCGGGCTAAACCTCTTCCCCCGGCCACCGCCGGATGGCGATCTGGTCCGGAAAGGCCTGGGGTTTGTAGAGGGATTTGCCCAAAAGGAGCCGGAGGCATTCCTGGATGCTTTCGGAGATGGTCGGGTGGGGATAGACGAGCTTGAGGACGTCTTCGACGCCGTGACCGCCGTCCATGAGATGGGCGATGGAGACGATGGTGCTGGAGACCTGGGGGCCGGCGGCGCGCATCCCCAGAATGGTCCCGGTGTCGTCGTCGCTGACGATGATCTTGACAAACCCGGATACCGCCCGCATGGCAATGGCCCGGTTGACCAGGGTGTTGGGAAAGCGGGCCACGCGGTAGGGGATTCCCCGCCGCCGGCAGGCCTTCTCGTTCAAACCCACCGCCGCCACCGCCGGACGGAAGAACATGATCGTGGACATGGTGTCGTAATTGGGGGGATAGCCCGGCTCGCCGAACATGGCGGTGACCGCGTACCGGCCTTCCTTTTCGGCGATGTTGACCAGGGCCGGATGGGGGGTGACGTCGCCCACCGCCCAGATGTTGGGGGCCACCCGGCCGGTGGCGTCGGCCATCAGGTGGCCGCGCTCGCCGGGGACCAACCCGGCCCGCTCCACCGCCAGCCCCGACAGGTTGGGGACCCGGCCGATGGAAACCAGGACCGTTTCCACCTCCACCACCTCCGCGTGGCCGTCGGCGAAGTCGAGGACCACCTCCAGGTAATCATCCCGCCGGGTCACATCCTTCAGATGGGCCGAATGGATGATCCGGACCCCCTTGTCGATGAGGCTCTCCGAGACAAACCGGCTCACATCGTCGTCCTCGTAAGGGATCACGCCGTCCTGGTGATCCACGAGAAAGACCTCCGTCTGACCGAAGTTGGCGAAGATGGCGGCGTACTCGCACCCGATCACCCCGGCCCCGATGATCATCAGCCGGCGGGGAAACCGGCGGAGTCCCAGGATGCCGTCGGAGTCTATAATCGCCGTCTGATCGGCCGGAAATCCGGGAAACTGCCGGGGCCGTGAGCCGGTGGCAATTAGATAGTGGTCGGCGACCACCGGCCGCTGGGCCCCGTCGGCCCCGGTCACCGTCACCCGGTCCGGCCCGTCAAAGGCGGCCCGGCCCCGGATCAGGGTCAGCGAGCCCGGCCCCGGCCAGCGGGTCGGCGAAAAGGTCTCGATCTGGGAGAGCATCTGGTACTGCTTCTCCTTAACCGCCCATAAGACCGTCCGGCGCATGGCCTCGTAATCCACGGTGAGCCCCGAGGCCCGGTACCCGCGGTCAATTTTCCCGGCAATGTCGAAGTCCTTGGCCAGCTCCCACATGGTCTTGGAAGCCAGCGCCCCCCACATCACCCCGGCACCGCCGATCTCACCCGCCTCGACAATGCAGACATGCCGCCCCAGGTCCAAAGCCCGCATGGCGGCCGCAAACCCTCCGGGCCCGCAGCCGATGACACACAGATCAAATTGTTCCGGCATCTCCTGAGCCATATCGCAATCTCCCTCTGAGCTGATTCAATCCGCCTCAATATACCCGCCCCTCCCGGTTCCGTCAACC
>CAYNGG010000095.1:9857-11565 GCA_964396575.1 uncultured Desulfobacteraceae bacterium
CGTCGGCCGGGAGACTTTCGGGCGGGTGACTAAAAATCCTTGACGCGGCACCGCCGGGCCGGTACTATCGGACTTCCCATGTTGTCAGGAAGCTTGGCATTGACCCGATAGATCGTAATGGCCCGATGGATCAGCCCCTTACCGACACAGCCAACCGCCCCCCGCCGCTACTTCGGCCCACGTCCGATATCCCCGTGCGGCGCGAGGGGAGATTCCGCCCCGGCGACACCTTCGGCTCCCGGACCGGAGGCGGGACTTGAGAAGCCCGGATGACCCAACCTGTTCCGCCCCCAACGCCGGCGGCGGTCATCCGGGCGGGAGCGGTTCGCCCGCGCTTTCAGGGGCCGGAGGTGATGAGCCCGTCCGGTCCCTGATCGTCGGCGCGGTCGCCCTGGGCATCCTCTACGCCATCAGCCATCACAACGCCCTCCTCTTTCACCTCCTGACCGAGCTCCTCGCCGTCTCCGTGGCCTGGGCGGTCTTTCTCCTGGTCTGGAACGCCCGGGAGACGATGGACCATGACGCGCTCCTGACGGTCGGCATCGCCTATCTCTTCATCGGCTTTCTCGACATGATCCATGCCGCGGCCTTCCAGGGGATGGGGATTCTTTCCGAGACCTGGGGGACCGATCCGTCCATTCAGCTCTGGGTTGCCGCCCGGCTCATGGAGGCGGTCACCCTCTTGTCCTTTTCGATCCTGGTGGGTCGGCGGGTCCGCCCCGGCCGGGTCCTGGCCATTTACGGTGCGGTCACGGCCCTGGCACTCCTCGGCGTGTTCGCCTGGGACCTTTTCCCGGACTGCCATCGGGAGCCCGGCGGCGTCACCCCTTTCAAAATCGGCGCTGAAGGGCTCATCCTCGGCATCCTGATCGCGGCGGGCATCGGTATTTACCGCCGGCGGAGGGACCTGGACCCGACGATATTCGGGCTGATGCTGGCCGCCATCTCGCTGACCCTGGTGGCGGAGTCGGCGCTGATTCGGCACCACCTGGAAAGCCGGTTGCTTTCCCTGATCGGCCACGGGGCCAGGGTTCCGTCGATCTTTATGATTTATCTGGCCCTGGTTCATTCGGGCCTTCGCCGCCCCTTTTCAGCCCTGTCCGACGACCTCCGGGAGATGACGGCCGCCCTCCGGAACGCCAAGATCGAGCGGACGACGATCCTCGACCATCAGCCCGACCAGGTGATTTTTCTCGACCCGGACCACCGGGTGGTCTGGGCCAATGGGGCCGCCTGCCGGGCCGCCGGGGTCGATCGCCAGGCCCTCCGGGGACGCCTCTGCCGGAGGGTCTGGAACCACTCCGAGGCGGAGCGCCAAAACTGTCCGGTGACCCTGGCTTTCCGGACCGGCCAGGTGGAAGCGGCGGAAATCCCCCCGAACACCACGGACGGCCGGCACCTTCACATTCGGGCCTGCCCCATCCGCGACGAGGCCGGGACCATCACCCACGTCCTCAAGATCATCGAGGATGTCACCGAGCGGGAACGGGCGAAGGAGTCCTTCCGCCGGTCCGAGGAGCGCTTCTCCAAGGCCTTTCACGGCAGCGGGATGATGATGTCCATCAGCACCATCAAGGACGGGATTTACGAGGAGGTCAACGACGCCTTTCCGCGGGTTTCCGGTTACACTCGGGAGATGGTCATCGGCCGCTCCTCGGTGGACCTCGGATTTATCCGGCCCTCGGACCGGGAGGAGCTCCGGCGCCGG
>CAYNGG010000096.1:0-11539 GCA_964396575.1 uncultured Desulfobacteraceae bacterium
CTGAGGATTGGTGATTGATGAAGGAGGTACGCGGATGGCGGGCAAAGGCAGCGGCAAGGTCCGCAAGACCTACGGGGAGATCAACGAGAAAATCCGCTCCGGCAAGGTTGTGGTGGTCACCGCCGAGGAGATGATCGATGTGGTTCGGTCCGAGGGGCCGGCCGGGGCGGCCGAGCAGGTGGACGTGGTCACCACCGGGACGTTTGCCCCCATGTGCTCGTCGGGCGCCTTTTTCAACATCGGCCAGTCCGGCCCGACCATCAAGGCGTCGCGGGTCTGGTTCAACGGGGTTCCGGCCTATGGCGGGGTGGCCGCGGTGGATTGCTACATCGGCGCCACCGAGCCCCGGGAGGATGACCCTTTGAATCGGGTCCATCCCGGGGAGTTCAACTACGGTGGCGGTCACGTGATCGGGGATCTGGTGGCCGGGAAGAAGGTCCACCTCCAGGCCACCGGATACGGCACTGACTGCTATCCCAACCGGCAGGTGGACAAGCGGGTCGCCCTGGAGGATCTCCCCCAGGCGATCCTCTGTAACCCCCGCAACGGCTACCAGAACTATAATTGCGCCATCAACACGGGCAAAAAGACGGTCTATACCTATATGGGGGCTTTGAAGCCCCGGATGGGCAACGCCAATTACTGTTCCGCCGGAGCCCTCAGCCCGCTTTTCAACGACCCATTTTATCGGACCATCGGGCTGGGGACCCGGATTTTCCTCGGCGGCGGGGTGGGCTACGTGACCTGGCACGGGACCCAGCACAAGCCCGGCGTCGATCGGACCGCCGGGGGCGCCCCCCGCTCCCCGGCCGGGACCCTCTGGACCATGGGCGACCTCAAGGGAATGCGTCCCGAATGGCTGATGGGCGTGAGTCTTCAGGGCTACGGGACCTCTCTGGCCGTGAGCCTGGGAATCCCCATCCCGATTCTGGACGAGGAGATGGCCCGGTTTACCGGGGTGTCCGACGAGGAGCTCTTCACCCAGGTGGTTGATTACGGGCACGACTATCCCAACGGGATCAGCCGGAGCTATGGTGAGGTGAGCTACGCCGAGCTCAAGGCCGGCGGCATCCGGGTCGAGGGGGAGACGATCCCCACCGTTCCCTTATCGAGCATGGTCAAGGCCCGGGAGATCGCCGCCACCCTCAAGGAATGGATTCAAAGCGGGAGCTTCACCCTCGGCGAGCCCCAATTCACTCTCCCGGTCTGAGTCGCCGGCGCACAGAGGAATGGAAGGAGAATCGAGATGTTTGAGCGGAACAAGGGGATCGACATCGTCCGGGAGATCGGCGGGATTACGACCGTGGCGGCGGCGGACGAGGTCTTCGCGGCCCGGATGGATTCGACTCATCTGGCGCGAATCCGGCGGATTCAGCATCCGGAGGTGATCATCAAGATCGCCAACGCCATTGTCATGTGCGACCCGGCGTCGATTTACGTCAATACCGGGACCGAGGCTGATCGGGACTTTATCCGGGATCTGGCCATCCGGAAGGGCGAAGAGGCTCCCCTGGCCATGCCTGACCACACGATCCACTTCGACCTGAAGGAAGAGCAGGGCCGGATCATCGACCGCACTTACTACATCGCCAATGACGATGAGCGGGTCAGCAGTTTGGCCAAACGGATGGACCGGGAGACCGCTCTTCGGGAGGTCGGATCGAAAATGGCCGGGATCATGCGGGAGATGACGCTCATCATTGGTTTTTACATGCGGGGGCCGGTGGGCTCCCCGGTGTCCAACCCGGCCCTCGAGCTGACCTCGTCGGCCTATGTGGCTCACAGCGCCGAGCTGCTCTACCGCAACGCCTACGAGGGCTTTGACGCGGAGGTGGCCCGGCTCGACCACTTCTACGCCAACATCCATTCCGAAGGGACCAACCGGGCCGAGGATCTCCCCGACGCCCGGGTTCTCATGGACCGGAGCCATCGGACCACTTACAGCTTTTTCTGCACTTATGCCGGCAACACCCTGCTCCTTAAAAAGGGGAACCATCGGTTCTCGGTGGACCGGTCCATCTACGAACGGCGGGGGACGGAGCTGGCTGAGCACATGTTCATCACCGGGATCGAAGGGCCGGGGGGGCGGATCACCTGGTTTACCGGCGCGGCCCCTTCCGGATGCGGCAAGACCACCACCGCCATGGCCGGGACCCACTTCGTGGGGGATGATCTCGCCCAGATGTGGATCGCCGGGGACGGCACCGTCCGTTCCGTCAACCCCGAGCGGGGGATTTTCGGGATCATCGAGGACGTCAACTGGGATGGGGACTATAATCTAGTGGAGGTGCTCCGGAATCCGGGGACCGAAGTGATCTGGTCCAACGTCCTTATTGACCCGGATGGGGTGCCCCGGTGGACCGGCAGCGGCGATCCGGTTCCCGAGCGGGGCCGGAATTTCCAGGGCGAGTGGCACCGGGGGATGACCGACGCTGAAGGCAAGCCGGTCCCCATCTCTCATCCCAACGCCCGCTGCACCCTCAAGAGCACGGCACTCCGGAATTACGCCGATGCCGCCGAGGCCCCCGAAGGCGTGGAGACCCGGGTGATCACCTACAGCGGCCGGGACGGCGACACCATGCCCCCGGTCTGGGTGGCCCGGAGTCCGGTCGAAGGGGTGGTCATCGGGGCCTGTATTGTTTCGGCGGCCACTGCCTCCGAGGTGGGGGCCACCGGCGTCAAGCGGGCTCCCTGGGCCAATGCGCCCTTCATCCCCGGGGCTCTGGCCGACTATCTGGATGCCCAGCTCCGGTTTTTCGAAAATGACCGGCTCGATCCGGCTCGCCGGCCCATTCTGGCCGGGCTCAATTATTTTCTAACCGACTGTGCCCGGGGGGGCGATTCGACCTGCCTTTTGGGAGAAAAGCGGGATGTCAAGGTCTGGATGGCCTGGTTGGAGCGGCGGGCTCACGGCGATGTGGAGGCTCACCATTCGCCCATCGGCGACCTGCCCCGGTTCGCCGACCTGGAGGCGCTCTTCGCGGATGTCATCGAGAAGGACTATCCGGAATCCCTCTATCTCAAGCAGTTTTCCCTTTACGCCGACAAGATCATCGCCCGGATTGACCTTCAGATCGAGGCCTACGGGAAAGAGTCGGGAATTCCCGACAGGGTCTTCGACGTGCTCCGGAAGCAGCGCGAGGACCTGGCTGCTCTCAGGGACCGGTTCGGGCCGGTGATCACGCCCGACCAGCTCGACGCGGCCCGCGCCTGATCCGGACTCGTCCCAAAGTGGCAGCGGCATCCCGGCGCTGAAATAAGCGGCTGGAAGCCGCTTCCACAAGGGGACGGGGCGTTCGCCATGGGTCGCCTCAGCTTTAGCCGCCGGGAGGCGGAAGCGCCATCCGTCTGGACCGCCCTGTTCAGCCGCCGGATGCTGGTGGCCTTCCTCATGGGCTTTTCCTGCGGTCTCCCACTCCTGCTCACCTTGAGCGTCCTTCAGGCCTGGATGCGGGAGGCCGGGGTCGATCTCGCCGCCATCGGGCTGATGGCCCTGGCCCGGCTGCCCTATTCGGCCAAGTTCGTCTGGTCTCCGATTCTGGACCGGTTCACCCCGCCGTTTCTGGGTCGGCGCCGGGGCTGGCTCCTGATGGTCCAGGTCGGGTTGACCGGGGCCATTGCCGGTTTGGGCCTGTCCAACCCCCATAGCAGCTTGATGGGGGTGGCGGTCGCCGCGCTCCTGGTCAACTTCTTTTCCGCCAGTCAGGACATCGTGGTTGACGCCTACCGCCGTGAGGACATCCCCGACGCGGAGCTGGGCCTGGGGTCGTCGTTCTATGTTTACGGCTACCGGATCGGGATGCTCCTGGCCTCCGGCGGCGGTCTGATCCTGGCGGATTACATGTCCTTTCCCCGGGTCTATCTTATCATGGCCGCCGGGATGTCCGTGGGTATCCTGACCACCGTGCTCACTCCCGAGCCCGAGGTGGCCGAGGGCCAGCCCACATCCTTGCGGGATGCGGTGATCGACCCCTTTGCGGAGTTTTTCCGCCGGCGGGGGGCCTTGTGGATTCTCGGGTTCGTGGTGGCCTACAAGGTCGGGGACCAGATGGCCGCGGCCATGACCACTCCGTTTTACCTCGATATCGGCTTTTCCAAGTCCGAGATCGGGACGGTGGTTAAGCTCTTCGGCTTCTGGGCCACGCTGTTGGGGGCGTTTCTCGGGGGGAGCCTCATCCTCTGGCTGGGCATTAACGGCGCCCTTTTGGTCTTCGGTTTTCTCCAGGCGGTGAGCACGGCCGGGTTTGCTCTTTTGAGCCGGCTCGGCGACAGTCTGCCGGCCCTGGCCGGGGTTATCGCTTTTGAAAACCTTTCCGCCGGGATGGGAACCGCCGCTTACATGGCGTTCATGGCCAGCCTGACCAACCGCCGCTTCACCGCCACTCAGTATGCGCTACTCACCAGCTTCATGGGCTTGTCCCGGGACGTGATCACCGCTCCGGCCGGCTACCTGGCCCAGTCGGTCGGCTGGTTCGGCTTTTTCGTGGTCTGCACTCTCATGGCCGCCCCCGGGCTGGTGATCCTCATCAAGATTGCGCCGCCGCGCGGGTCCGACGTTGACAAGCCCCCGCCGGGTACCTAAACTAGCCGGTATGACGACGGAGGTCCATAAGCGGCAAGACCGGTCCCTGGCCGAGCGGCGGCGGGAAATTATCTCCCTGCCGGCCCATGAGGCCCTATCGGCCATTCTAGACGCTCCCCGGCCCACGGCCCTGATCCGGTCCTTTCCCGAGGGCGACTTCTACGTGATGATCCACGAGCTGGGGACCGACGACGCCCTCGAGTTGATTCGGCGGGCATCCTACCGGCAATGGGAATATATTTTGGATTTGGATGGCTGGCGGGGCGACCGGATGGCCCTCGACGAGATGAGCCGGTGGCTGGAGACCCTGATCCGGGCGGCTCCGGACCGGATGATCCGGTGGTTTCGGCGGGACAAGACCGACCTCATCGAATATTACCTCTACCGGAACCTGGGGCTGATCGTTCGGGAGCACGACCAGGACCCTTCTGATTTCGGCGACGGGTGGCTCACCCTGGACGACGTCTTCTACTTCCGCCCGGTGGCGCTCCCGCCGGACTGGCCCCAGGGAGACCAGGAGGCCCGGGACCAGTTCTTATCCTCGTTTCTGACTCGCCTGGCGGCCGACAATTACGAGACCTATCAGCGGGTGATGCTCGAGCTGCCGGGGATTCTGCCGGCCGAAAGCGAGGAGGACGCCTATCGCCTTCGGAACGTCCGCCTGGCCGAAGCCGGGTTCATGCCCCGGGATGAGGCGGTGGGCATCTACCGGCCCCTGGATCGCGGGCATCTCATCCGGAAGCGGGGCAAGCGGTTGCCGGTCGCCTCGTCGATTGATGACCCTCCGCCGCCGTTGATTCCGGCCGCGGGCCTGGATTCGACAGCGGACTTTTCCCGGGCCCTCGCCGCCATCGATTCCCAAGCGGTCCTGGAGGCCCTGCAGGGGGAGCTGGCCGGGTTGAGCAACCGGATCATCGCCGCGGATGACCGGCCGGTGCGAAGCCGGGAGGCGCTTCGGGAGGTGGTGGCCAAGACCTGCGGATACCTTGGCATCGGTCTCGAGGTCCTCTCCGGCCAGGCGGCTCCCCTTGACCCCGGAAAGGCGGCGGCTCTTTTGAAACGCTACCCCCTGGACGGGATTTTCCGGGTGGGCTACGGCCGGGCCGCGGCTCTGGGGCAGAACGCCCGACGCTGGTACCGGACCGCCTGGGCCGAACGCCGGGGGCTTCCATTGAGCTTCTGGGACGAGGCCGGGATGGGGGTCCTGGGCGGGCTGCTGCTTCCCCGGCCCCTGTGCTATGACCCCGAAGCCGGACCGGACCATCATTACCGGGAGTTTGCCGGCCTGGACGACATTCACCGGACGGCCTCGGCCCTCGAGACCCTCATGGCCCTGGACCGGCATCTGGATCGAATGGACCCGCCCCTGCCCGAGACCGAGCCGGGCCTTTTGACCTACAAGTCACTCCTGTTGACCCTCTGGGTTCGCCATCGGCTCGGCCTTCCAGAAAGTGCCGCGCCGGTCGAGCTGTCCCGGTTCCGGACCCTGTACCCTGATCTCTGGGACCCGGACGGGGGCGGCCGGATGGCTCAAGCCGCCAAAACCGATTTCCGGCACTATCTGGCCGAACGCGGCGGGACCGGCGAATCGGAAGTGGACCGGCTCGGCGGGGCCTTGAAGGCGCTTTTCGAGGAGATCGAAGACGAATACGGGCCCGTTTCCGCCGGGAGCCTCGATCCGAGATATATCCGGCTGTTCCGGGTGGCCGACGACGGCAAAGAGCCCATTGACAATGAGGGTCAATAATTCTTACAATACGTCTTTTTCGGTAACCGCAAATCGGCGATGAGGAGAAATCGCAATGCCAATTTATGAATTTCGTTGTCAAGCCTGTCAGGAGCTCTTCGAGCTGTTGATCATGAGCGCCGATGAGGAGGTGGAAACCGCCTGCCCCAAGTGCGGCGCCGAGACCTTCGAGCGGGTTCTGAGCACTACTTCCTATGCGGTTGCCGACGGCCCGGCCGGCGGAGGCGGCGTCCGGTCCCAGAGCCGCACCTGTCCATCGGGTTCCTGTACCACTTACGAGATCCCCGGCCCGACTCGCTGAGCCTTTTAATTTTAGATTTTAGATTTAAGATTTTAGATTGATGATCGTGGATTGACCGGTCCATGCCGGTCATGAGGAAAAATCATCAATCGCCAACATTTTTCAGAAACCCGCCGGAGATGTGATCGGATGCGTCGGATTCACCAGCAGGAAAAGGAGCAGCTTAAAAAGCTATTCCGTCAGGAGCGGATAGACCGGTTCGAGGACCGGTTCAAGGTCCTTGAAGCTTTTTTCGGCACTGAGCGGCATGTGACCGCCGAGGAGCTGGCCGAGTCGATGGAGGACGCCGCCCCCCCTCCGCCCCTGGTTGCCGAGACTCTCGACATGATGTGTCATTTCGGGTTTGCCCAGGCCAACCGGTTTGACAACGGCGTGGTGCGCTACGAGCACCGTCATCTTGGCCTTCATCATGACCACATGATCTGCACCCGGTGCCGCCGGATCATCGAGTTTACCGACGAGGCTCTGGAGGCCCTTCAGGAGCAGATCGCCGGGGCGCATGGCTTCCACATGCTCTGGCACCGGATGGAGATCTATGGGATCTGCGATGCCTGCCTGGCGGAGCGGGTCCAGCAGGTCCAGTTGGTGGCGGCTCGCCAGGGCGAGCGGCTGATCATCCGGGAATTCACCGGCGGGACCACTTCCCGGATGCGCCTGTTGACCATGGGGCTCCGGGTGGGAGACGAGATCGAGGTGATTACCAATCTGAGCAAGGGCCAGGTGGTGGTGGCCGCGGACCATCACCGCTATGCCCTGGGCCGGGGGCTCGCCCGGAAGATCCTGGTGGAGCCGGCCGCTCCGCCGGCGCCGGCGGCCGCCGGGGCGGCCCGGTGATCGGGGCGACATGATCCGACTCAGTGATCTGCGGGAATCTCAGCGGGCGGTGGTGGTCCGGGTGGGCGGCAACGGGGCTTTGCGTCGGCGGATTCTCGAGATGGGCATTGTCCGGGGGACCGAGGTTTACGTGGAGAAATACGCTCCCTTGAAAGACCCCATGGAGCTGATCGTCAAGGGGTATCACGTCTCTCTCCGGGTGGAGGAGGCCGCCCGGATCACCGTGGAGCGGGTGGGATAGCCGTGGCTGAGAAGCGCCTGACCATCGCCCTGGCCGGAAACCCCAACTCGGGCAAGACCACCATCTTCAACCGGATCACCGGGACCCGTCAGAAGGTGGGCAACTGGCCCGGGGTGACGGTGGAAAAGAAGGAAGGGACCGTCCACCGTCACGGCTACGAGATCCGGGTGGTCGATCTGCCGGGGACTTACAGCCTGACCCCCTTTTCCATCGAGGAGATCGTGGCCCGGGACTTCATCCTGGAGTCGGCGCCGGATCTCGTTATCGACATCATCGACGCATCCAACCTCGAGCGCAGCCTGTATCTCGCCACTCAGCTCCGGGAGCTCGACTGCCGGGTTCTCTTTGTCCTCAACATGGCCGACCTGGCTCGGGAACGGGGGATTAAGATCGACGGGGACAAGCTCTCCGAGCTCCTTGATCTCCCGGTGGTTTTCACCGTCGGCAACCGGGGCGAGGGGATCGACGCCCTGCTCCGGTCGGCCATCGATCTGGCTGACCGGCCCCTGGATGCTCAGCGCCGGCGCCGGGTTCGGTACAGCAAGGACATCGAGACGGCCATCGCCGAGCTGGAGACCTTTCTTCGGGAGGAGCTCGGGGAGCGCCTTCCCTACGACCCGCGCTGGACCGCCATCAAGCTTCTGGAGGACGACCGGGTGGTCCGGGAGCGCGTCGCTTCCCTTGTCGAGGCTGTTGCGCCGGACCTCCTGGCCCGGGTTTCGGACCACCGTGACCGGCTCCGGGAGATCTTCAACGATGATCCCGAGATCGTGATGACCGACGAGCGATATGGTTTTATTGCCGGGATCGTCAAGGAAGCGGTCACCCTGTCAACCCGGAAGCGGGCTGACATCTCCCGGAGCATTGATCTCGTCCTGACCAACCGGTTTATCGGCTTTCCCATCTTCATCTTCTTTATCTGGGCCATGTTTCAGCTCACCTTTACCCTCGGGGCTTACCCCATGGCCGCCATCGAGGCCGGGGTGGGGCTTCTGGACCGGGGTCTGACGGCGGTCCTGCCGGAGGGAATCGTCAGGGACTTTCTCCTGGACGGGGTTGTGGCCGGGGTGGGCAGCGTAATCATCTTTCTGCCCAACATCCTCATCCTCTTCTTTTGCATCGCCATCTTCGAGGATACCGGCTACATGGCCCGGGCCGCCTTTCTCATGGACCGGATCATGCACCTGATCGGGCTCCACGGCAAGTCCTTCATCCCGATGCTCATGGGCTTCGGGTGCAGTGTCCCGGCCATCGTGGCCGCCCGGACCCTCGAGAGCGAAAAGGACCGGATTCTGACCATCCTCATCACCCCGTTCATGTCCTGTTCCGCCCGGCTGCCGGTTTACATCATCCTGGCCGGGACCTTTTTCGGGGCGAGAGCCGGGACGGCGATCTTTGCCGTTTACATCCTGGGGATCGTTCTGGCGGTGGTCAGCGGCCGGGTCTTCCGGTCCACCCTGTTGAAGGGCGGCGACGCCCCGTTTGTCATGGAGCTGCCCCCTTACCGGGTGCCCATGGCCAAAAGCCTTCTCATCCACATGTGGGACCGGAGCCGGATGTTTCTCCGGAAAATGGGGGGAGTGATTCTGATCGGGTCGGTGGTGGTCTGGGGCCTGTCGGCTTTTCCCCGGGAGCTGCCCAATGAGGCGGACCGGGTCGCCGAGATGGCCGGGATACGTCAGGCGGCCGAGGCGGAGATGGCCACGGCCGAGACCCCATCCCAGCGGGCCGGGGTGGCCGAGCAATCGGCGGCGGCGGTCGATCAGCTCCAGCGGGAGATGGAAGCCGAGCGGGTGGCGCGGTCGCCCATGGGCCGGATCGGTCAGGCCCTGGAGCCGATCTTCGCGCCCATCGGCATCGACTGGCGGGGGGGCGTGGCTCTTTTGACCGGCTTCGTGGCCAAGGAGATCGTGGTGAGCACCATGGGGGTCCTCTACGCGGCCGGGGAAGAGGATGGGGGCCTGAGCAAGGCTCTGGCCGGCTCAACCATGACCCCCCTGTCGGCCCTGGCGATGATGGTCTTTGTTCTGCTCTATGTCCCCTGTCTGGCCACCGTGGAAACCATCCGCCGGGAGACCGGATCGGTCCGGTGGATGATCTTCAACATTGTTTACAGCACCCTGCTGGCCTGGCTTCTGGCCTTTGTCGTTTACCAGGGCGGCCGGCTGTTGGGGTTTGTCTGAACCCGCAAACCCATGGAGAAGCCATGACCGAGATGCCCGCCTACCTTCGGACCCATGCGGCCGGCGAGCTGGAAGAAAAGATCGAGGCCGCCCGCCGGATTCTGGCGAGCTGTACGCTCTGCCCCCGGGAGTGCGGCGTGGATCGGCTGGCCGGTGAGACCGGCTGGTGTCAAACCGCTGACCGGGCGGTGGTGGCGAGCTACGCCCCTCATTTCGGCGAGGAGCGTCCCCTGGTGGGAACCAGCGGCTCGGGAACCATCTTTTTCGCCCGCTGCAACCTCCTCTGCCTGTTCTGTCAGAACTACGAGATCAGCCACGGCGGCGAGGGGCGGCCGGTTTCCGCCGGGGAGCTGGCCGAAATGATGCTTCAGCTCCAGGCCCAGGGGTGCCACAACATCAACTTCGTGACCCCCTCTCACGTGGTGCCTCAGATCCTGGCGGCCCTGCCGGCGGCCATCGACGGGGGACTCCGGGTGCCCCTGGTTTACAACACCGGCGGCTACGACCGGGTGGAAACCCTCGAGCTCCTCGACGGGGTGATCGACATCTACATGCCCGATTTCAAATTCTGGGACCCGGAGCCGGCCCGGGCGGCCTGCGACGCCCCTGATTATCCCGAAGCCGCCCGGACGGCCGTCAAGGAGATGTTCCGTCAGGTGGGCGATCTTACCACCGATTCGGCCGGGATCGCCCGCCGGGGGCTCTTGGTCCGTCATCTGGTCCTGCCCGGCGGGCTGGCCGGGACGGCGCCGATCATGCGGTTCATTGCCGATGAGATCTCCACGGCCACCTATGTCAACATCATGCCCCAGTATCGCCCCCGGGGTCGGGCGGCGGAAGTCCCGGGGCTCGACGGCTACCCCTCGCGGACCGACTTTCAGGCGGCCCTGGATGCGGCCCGGGACGCGGGACTGACTCGGCTGGACCCGCCCCGGCGGGTCTTCATGCTCGCCTGACCCATGGACCGGATTTACGCCATCGGCGATGTCCACGGGTGCATCGACCCGCTCCGCCGGCTCATGGATGAGATCGATATCGATCTGGAACGGGACACGCTGGTCTTTTTGGGGGACTACATCGACCGGGGACCCCATTCCGCCGACGTGGTCGATTACATCATCGATCTGAAGGACCGCTGCCCCAACCTCATCTGCTTGAAGGGAAACCATGAGGAGATGCTGGAGCGGTACCTCACCGAGTTCGACAAGTTCACCTATCTGATCAACGGCGGCCGGACTACCCTCGAGAGCTATATGGCCCGGGAGACGACCGGCGGATTTCCCATCCCCGAGTCGCACCTCGGGTTCTTCCGGTCCCTCCGGCTCTACCATGAGACCGATCATTACATCTTTGTCCACGCCGGCCTTAAGGACAATGTCCCGCTGTCGATGCAGGGGCCTGACGAGCTGCTTTGGATTCGACGGCGGTTTATCCAGTCGGGCCACGATTTCGGCAAGCGGGTGATCTTCGGTCATACCCCTTTCAGCGAGCCGCTGGTGGAGCCCAACAAGATCGGGATCGACACCGGGGCGGTCTATGGCAATCGGCTCACCTGCCTCAAGCTCCCCGAGATAAGATTCTTCAGCGTTTGACGGGAAAAGAGAGGACTGGTAATTTGTGATTGATGATTTGTGATTGATGATTTGTGATT
>CAYNGG010000097.1:0-11528 GCA_964396575.1 uncultured Desulfobacteraceae bacterium
CGGCATCTTGCCGTTCTCGTGGAGCCGGCATCTTGCCGGCTAAGGCGTCAGGCCCAGGTCATCAGGCCGGGGGTCGATTTCACCCAACCATCCCCCCGGGGAAGCACCCGGACCGTGCATCCGTATCTGCCCGCCATTTGACAGTCGATGGCGCAGGAATAGGTATAATGGCCGTTGCCGTGATCGGTGACCAGCTCCATCAGAGCGGATTCCCCCGATGCGATGGCGTCCACGGACTTGAGCTTCCCGTAGTACAGCTCGACATCCACCTCATCCGGCTCCAACCCCCCGAGATGGACCTCCGCCGAGACCCGGACCGAATCGCCCACCCGGAAGGGGCCCTGGGCACCCCCGTCGAACTGATCAATTCGGATTTCGGACCATCGCTCCCGAAGCCGCTCGATCTGATTCCCCAAAGCCCTGGCCGGCTGCCCCCCTTCATCGACTAACCGCCGGTATTCATGGGCGGCAGGAATATAGTACCGTTCCTGATATTCCGCAACCATCCGGTGGGCGCAGAAATGGCACATGGTCATCTTCATGGACGCCTTCATCATCTGAATCCATCGGCTGGGCAGCCCGCCGTTTTCCCGGTCGTAAAAGCTGGGGATAACGTCGTTTTCCAGGATGTTGTAAAGGGCCTGGCTCTCCACGGCGTCCTGGTAGGCGGTGTCGGCGTATTCCTCGCCGTTGCCGATCCGCCAGCCGGCCTCGGGCGTAAACCCCTCATCCCACCAGCCGTCCATGATACTCAGGTTCAACACCCCGTTGATGGCGGCCTTCATGCCCGATGTCCCGCAGGCTTCAAACGGGCGGCGGGGCGTATTGAGCCAGACGTCGGCGCCGTGGACCAGGTGCCGGGCCAGATGGATGTCGTAATCCTCGATGAACACCATGCGGTGGCGGATATTCGCCTTCCGGGCAAAGGCCACGATCTGCTTGATCAGGCCCTTGCCCTCGTTGTCCTTTGGATGGGCCTTGCCGGCGAAAATGAGCTGGACCGGGCGGGAGCGGGAGTTGATCAGCGCCTCCAGCCGTTCCGGGTCCATCAGGAGCAGAAAGGCCCGCTTATAGGTGGCAAACCGTCGGGCAAAACCGATGGTCAGGATGTCCTGGTCGAGGACCGACTCGGCCTCCCGCATCATCGCCTTGGGCGCGTTCCGCCGACCGTACTGTTTGATCATCTGACGCCGGCAGGTCCGGATCAACCGGGATCGACTCATCTCATGGGCCCGCCAGAGCTCCTCATCGTAAACATCGTCAATCCGCTCCAACGCGGCCGGATTGGATGGGTGAAGCCGCCAGTCCGGGCCGATGTAACGTTCGAAGAGAAGGGCGTTTTCATGGGAAATCCAGGATGCGATGTGGACCCCGTTGGTCACATGGTCGATGGGGACCTCGTCTTCCGGCTTCTGGGGCCAGACATGGGACCACATCCGGCGGGCGACCTCCCCGTGAAGGCGGCTGACGCCGTTGCAGTATTGAGCCATGGTCACGCCCAGCACAAACATCGACAGCGGGCCGTTCGGGCCGCTGTCGGCCGGCTGTCCCCAGGAGAGGATTTCATTCACCGGCGCTCCCAGGCGCTCTTCCATGGGCTTTAAATAGGGGATAACCATCTCGGCGGGAAACTCGTCATGGCCGGCGGCCACCGGGGTGTGAGTGGTAAACACGGTGGTCCGGGGGATGATCTGTCGGGCGGTCTTCAGATCGACCTCGTGTCCGGCCATGATTAAGGCCAGCCGTTCGAGGCCGGCAAAGGCCGCGTGGCCCTCGTTGATATGGCAGATGACGGGATTGATCCCCAACGCCGACAAGGCCCGCATCCCGCCGATCCCCAAAAGGATCTCCTGGGCCAGCCGGGTTTTTTGCTCGCCCGCATAGAGCCGGGCGGTGATGTCCCGGATCACCGGCGGGTTTTCCGGAAGATTGGTATCCAGGAGATAAACCGAGACGGTGCCGACCCGGATCAGCCAGACGTCGGCCACGATGTCGCCGTCCGGACCGCCGACCCGGATCTGAACCAGGTTGCCGTCAGGGTCCTCCGCCCGGCGCATGGGAACGTGGAAAAAGTCGGTCTCCGGATAATCCTCCTGCTGCCATCCATCCGCGTCCAGGTATTGCCGGAAATAGCCTTCCCGATAGAGCAAACCGACGCCGGTCAGGGGCAGGCCCATGTCCGCCGCGGCCTTCAGGTGATCACCGGCGAGAATCCCCAGCCCCCCGGCAAAGAGCGGGATGCTCTCGTGAATCCCGAATTCCATGGAAAAATAAGCCACCGTGTCCCGTTCGCCGAACGGCGGGTCTTCCCGAGAGGGGGCCGGCTTCATGGCTTCATGAAAGCTGGCTTCCACCCGGCGGAGATGAGCCAGAAAGCTCGTATCCGCGGCGAGCTCCTTCAGCCGCTTCTGGGACATAAGGGTAAAAAAGACGATGGGATTTCGCTCCGCCCGGTCCCAGAGACGGGGGTCGATCCGGCGGAACAGCTCCACCGCGTCGTGCTGCCAGCACCACCAGATGTTGCGGGACAGCTCCTCAAGAAACGACAGGGGCTCGGGAATGCTGGGGAATACCTGAAACGTTTTAAGATGCTCCATACTTCTCCTGCTCAAATATCGTTGTGGCGTTCATGCCGAAAAATAAACTCTACCGAATTTCGAAAGGCTTATCTATGTCACAGATCGCCGGGTTTGTCAAAAAGAAGGGGAACCCCCCGGCGCTCGGCCAGAAGATTCCCCCGTGGATGCGGCGTCCCGCCGCGGTGAGTGGGATTAGATCAGTCTAACGAAGCTCAGCAACCACCTGAAGCACGTAGATGGCGTCGTGGAGACTGATCTTGCCGTCTCCGTTGGCGTCCGCCCCGACATAAGGATTGCTGACGGTGGCGCCGGTGAGGACCTTCAGGGTGGTGACCAGATCGGCCAGGTCCACCTCCCCGTCACCGTTGACATCGCCCCTGGCCACGGCCCCGATGACGTAATTGAAGGATGCCTCGCCAACCGCGGAGTTGTCATCGGTCGCTCTCAAGGTGATGGTGGCGTTCCCCTGTTGATCCGCCGGCGGGACAATGGTCAGCGTCCGGTTTTCACCGCTGCCGGCCAGGGTCATCGTGGCCTTGGGAAGTGTTGCCGAGTCCCAGATGGGCGTCCCCAGCGTCACGTTGTCGATGGCCGTGTCCACGTCGGTCAGGCCGATGTCCACCGTGGTGGTCTGATTCATGCTGACCGTAACATCTTCCGGCACGGTGATCTCCGGCGCGTCATTAACCTGGGCCACTTCCAGCGTGAATTCCTTATCGGTGCTGCACTGGCCGTTGTCCACCGAGACCGTGATGATGGCCTGGTTGGATTCTCCCAATCGCGGGGCATCCGGAACCGGATCGATCACCAGCTCGTAGTTGTTGCCGCTGGCATCCGGCACCGACATCATCCTGGGCTTTACGCCCTTGCAGTCAACGGCATCGGGAGGACAGTTGCCCACCAGATCGATGTTTGAGGAAAAGGCGGTCACATCAAGATTAGACACTGGCAGGGTGGAATCGCTGATCTCAAACCTTACGGTTCTCGTTTCATCTTCGTACATATACTTGGGAGACGAGATGGGCGAGACATCCGGGCAGAGCAGGCTGGAATCCACCACTACATCAAATTGATCTTCATCACTGCTGTAAACCTCGTCGTAAGCCACAAGCCGAATGGTCGCGTTGTTAGGCGTGCCATCGGGCGGATTCTGCACCGATTTCAGCGTCAACCGGTAATTCATGGTGCCCTCGGGCGGATCGATGATCTCCAGCTTCAGATGCTCAACCGGGTCGTTGGGAATCAACTGAGTATTGCTGGAATAGGCCTCAACAACGAAATCTCCAATGCTGGTCTCCACGTCCTCGACCCGGAACTTCACGATGAGCTCCTGACCGATTTTCGTGTACTTGGTCCCGCTTACCGGCAAGAAGATCTCCGGCGGGTCGTTGACCGGGTTCACGGTCAGGGTGAACGGCGTGTTCTGGACCGTTTCCGTTCCGTCGTTGACGGTCAACGTGATGGTCGCCGTGCCAAAGCCGTTTTCCGGCGGGGTGATGTTCAGCGTCCGGTTTTCACCGGTCCCCGAGATCGTCACCGTTCCCTCGGCCATGTCGAGGGAGCTCCAGACATAATCGATGACCAGATCTCCCAGCGGCGTCTCGACATCTGAAACCGTAAAATCCGCGGTTTTCGAGACATCCTCATCGGTTGTGAGATTGCCGATATCGCTGATGGTCGGAAGGTCGTTAACAGAGTTGACCTTATAGATAAACGAGGTTGTGGCCGGCTCGGGCCCGCCGTCGCTCACCTCGATGGTGATGGTGGTCTGGCCGAACTGGTCAGTTGCGGGTTTAAGCTGAACCCATCGCGTGGTGCCGGTCCCGCCAACCTCCAGATAGGTCAGCTCATTGGGGACCAGCGTGGTGTTGGATGAGTTTCCGGTGACTTCCAGGAAATTCGGGTCGGTCTCCGGATCATTGACGTCGAAGTAGTATTTCTGGGCCGGCGCGTCCTCGTCCACTTCCTTGTTCGGGATGTCGGACACCGTCGGTTTATCGTTGATCGCGTTCACGGTCAGCGTGAAGGACTGCTCAACCGTGTTGTCGTTGACCGGATCATTGCCGTCCCTGAGCGTGACCGTGATTGTCGCCGTTCCGGATTTGTCGGCCGGCGGGGTCAGGGTCAGGGTCCGGTTTTCCCCGGTGCCGCTTATGGCCGCGGTCCCGCCGGGCATGTCCGACGATGTCCAGGTTGCCGACAGGAGCAGGTTTTCGGCGGTCGTTTCCACATCACTGACCGTCAGATTCAATTCAACAGGCACATCCTCATCGGTGGTCTGATCATCGAAAATGGTCATGGTCGGCTCGTCATTGACCGGCTCGACCGTCAAATGGAAGGTGGTGTCGGCCGTTAATTCCCCATCACTCACGGTGAGGGTAATCACGGCGGTCCCAAACTGGTTGAGCGGCGGGGTTACCTGGACCCACCGATCGCCGCCGGTGTCGTCTATGATGAACGTCCCGTCGTCCATCCCGTTGGAAAACCACTCGGCCGTGACGGTCAGATTCTCCGCATCCGTTTCCTTGTCATCCACCGTAAAAGTGATCTTTTCGATGAATTCGGGGTCTTCCTGGATCGTTCGGTCGGCGATATCGGATATGGTCGGCCGGTCGTTGACCGGCAGGACGGTCAGCGTGAATGAAGTCGATACCTGATTGTTACCGTCGCTCACGGTCAGGGTGATCGTGGCGTCTCCGTAACCGTCCGGCGGCGGAGTAATGGTTAATTTCCGGGTCGAGCCCTGGTTATCATGGGTAAATGTCCCGTCTTCCATCTGAGTCGATTCCCAGAGGGCGGTAACGGACAGATTGGCCGGATCGGTCTCCACGTCATTCACCTCGTAGGTCACCGTGATGGGCGTGTCCTCGTTGGTGGTCTTGGCGGCGATGGCGCTGATGGTCGGCTCGTCATCAACCGATGTTACCGTGAGCAGAAAGCTTTCGGTCATGGGGATGGTGCCGTCGCTCACGGTGATTTCGATGGTCGCCGTGCCGTGCTCATTGGCCGGCGGTGTGATCCGAATCCATCGGTTTTCGCCTGTGCCGCCCAGCTCCATGGCCCCCTGGCTCATGGTGGCCGAAGTCCAGCTTGCCGAAAGGGTCAGGTTGGATGCCAGGGTTTCAACATCGCTGATGGTAAAGTTAATCATCGGGGTCGCTTCGTCTTCGGCCGTCGTCTGATCGGGGATTTCGGAAATGATCGGCTCATCGTTCTGGGGGTTGACCGTCAGGATGAAACTCTCCTCGTATTCCGCCTGGCCGTCCGATACGGTAAACGCGATGGTCGCCTCGCCGAAGCCGTTTTCCGGCGGAGTGATGGTCACGTCTCGCTCGTCATCGTTTGCCCCCGGCGTGACATTGATGGTACCGGTGGTCATCTGCGATGATGTCCAGGTCGCCGAGATGATGTCGAGATCCGCCGGCGGGGTCTCTACGTCCGACACATAGATGATCATATCCAGGTTGCTGTCTTCATTGATAATTCGATCCGGGATGGGCTGGATGCTCGGCCGGTCGTTGATGGGATTGACCTGTATCTCGAAGTTGGTGGTGGCCGTATCCGTCCCGTCTCCCACCTCCACGGTGATGATGGCCCCGCCATTGGCATCTTTAACCGGATTCAGCGTCAGCGTGAAGGTCGCCTCGCCGTTGCCGTCAACCTCTATGGCATAATCCTCCGCCGCGAACCCTCCAATGCTGATATACGATGCATCATTGGGGAGCAGCGCGGTATTGTCCGATGTGACGTTGACGATGAGGCTGTCAAGATCGACGTCCGATACCGTCACTTCAGTGGTGTGCGGTCCGGTATCCTCGTCAACGATCATCATGGGAACGGGATCGACCGTCGGGGCGTCGTTTACACTGACGACTTCAATTTTGAAGCTTCTGGTGGCCGTTACTTCATAAACATCCTTAACGGTTATGGTTATGGTGGTCAGGCCAAAAGTTTCGCTGTTGGCATTCGCCGCAGGCCAGACCTCCAACTGGAGGGTCCGGCTGTTATCCGCCGACATGAACAGATACGGGGTATCGGTGCCGTATCCATCGATATCCAGATACTGGTCCTGGCTTGGGATCAGATCGACGTTGGATGACGTAGCGGTCAACATCACGTTGTCCCCATCGACGTCCGAGACGGTAAAGCTCACCAGCAAGGGGTCGGTGGGGTCCTCGTCGATAGTGAAAAGCGGGGTGATGGAATCGATGGTGGGCGCGTCATTGACCGAGTTGACCACCAGATCGAAGACTTTCTTAGTGGTCAGTCGCCCATCGGAGACCCTCACCGTAATGGTGGCGGTTCCGTATTCGTCTTCCAAAGGGGTGATGCTCAGGTTCCGGTTGGCGCCAAAATCCGGCGTCACGCTGATCCGCTCCTGGGGAACCAGAAAGCTATTGGCCGATGTAACGGTGACCTCCAGCAGGGAGATGTCGGTATCCGGGTCATCAATGGTAAACGGGATATTGGCGGTCTCATCCTCGTTGATGGGGTTGTCAACGGAGTCGTCGAGCGCGATGGTCGGCGGCGCGTTCACGGTCAACGTGAAAGTCTTGCTGTCCGAATTGTCTTGGGGATCCGTGACGGTCACCGTGATCTCCGTCGTTCCGTAAGCGCCCTGAACCGGGGTAATGGTCAGGGTCCAGGAATCGGTGTCGCCGTGGTAGGATTTGGCAATAGCACTGTCTGTCACCACGTTTTTTTCGGTCGATTCGGCCGTAATGGATAAGTTACCGATGTCGGTATCGTAATCGAAAATCCCCAGAATAATGTCATCAGTGGGCACGTTTACATCCGTTATTTGATTGGCGATGGTGGAAAGCACCGGCGTCGGATCGGCGGTGACGGTCAAAATGAAGGTGTCCGTGGTGGTGTAATACCCGTCACTGACGCCAATGGTGACGGTGGCCTGACCATACTGTCCGTCGACGGGGTCCAAGTCCAGGGTTCGATTGGCGCCGGTTCCCTGGATGCTGATACTGGCATCCGGCAATAAGGTCAGATTGTTTGAGCTTTTGGTCAGGGTCAGCGCCCCCACATCACCGTCCGGGTCCCCGATGGTGAAGGGAATGTTTTCGATTGAATCATCCTGGGGAATGGTCTGATCCGGAATGAGGGTGATGGTGGGCTTGGCGTTGACCTCGATTAGAAACGAGCTGGTTTCAGTGTCCCCGTCGGTATCCCATACGGAGATGGTGATTTGAGCGTCTCCGTATTGTCCGGCAATGGGGGAGATGGTTAGGGTCCGGTTCGCCCCGGTGCCGGAAACCGTCAGCCTTGTATCGGGGATAAGCGACGGATTGTCCGATGTGGCATCCGCCGAGATGTTGGCGGCCAGCGTATTGTTATCACTCACTGAAAACGGTATATCGATGGCGTCCCCGTCATTGGTGAACTGATCCGGGATGGGAGAAGGTGTAATGGTTGGCGGATCATGAACCGTCAACACAAACGAGGTCGAGGCGGCGTGGGTATCGCTGTCGGTTGCGGTGACGGTGATCGTATAAGTTGAACGAGTGGCAATAGCGGGTATGGACAGGGTCCGCTCGGACCCGGTCCCGGAGATGGACATGCCGGCGGGCGATCCGGACACGCTGGTGCTGACGGAGGCCCCGTCTTCGGGATCATAAACCCAGAATTCCAGGGACAGGCCGGTGTTGATCCGCACGCTCTGATCACTGATAGCGGAGATCATGGGGGCCATGTCGAGGCCGGAGGCCATCTCGAAAACGTAGGCCGCTCCGGTTTGGGATGAAACAATCGGCGCTCCGCCGATCACGAAGTATCCGGACGTCGCAACTGATGTTCCCAGATTGTCCCCGCCAACCCCGGTGGAGGCCAGGAGCTTGTCGGTAAACGTAGCGGTCGTCGCCCAGCCGCCGACGGGCTCGTTATAAAGGTATATGCCGCCGGAGCCGCCGCCATTGTCGTCATCTCCAGAGGCTCCGACAACGGCGTATCCATCGGTAATGCCCACTGAAGAACCGAGGTAGTCGCTGGCCACGCCGTCGCTTGCGGTCAAAACCGCCTGCTCGCTCCACTCACCTGCACCCGTTTGCTCATAGACATAGGCCGCACCCTTGTAAGAGCTGTTTCCGTGTGCGCCCACAATGGCTTGGGTACCTGATATGGCAACGGTCCGTCCGAAGAAATTGTCCGCGGCCCCGTTACTTGCCGTAATTTTGACCGTTTCGGTCATATAGTCGGGCCAGCCGCCGGCGGGCTTTTCGAAAATGTAGGCGGAACCGGAGTTGAGGCCCTTGTCATCATCCTTCGACGCTCCGATGATGATATAGCCTCCCGAGATGGCCGCTGAAACTCCAAAGGCATCGAAAAGATAGCCGTTTTGGGCGTTGAGCTTGGAAATCTGTTGCCAGGTGCCGTCGGCGGTTCGCTCGAAAATGTAGGCCGACCCGGATGAGCTGCCCTTGTCGTCATCCCCATCCGCGCCCACCACGGCGTATCCGCCGGAAATGGCCACGGACCGGCCGAAGTTGTCGTCACTGGCGCCGTCGGATGCGGTCAGCTTGGCATCCAGAACCCATGTCCCGGATTCCCGGCGGAACACATAGGCGGACCCCACATTCTGCAAGGTGACGCCGGAGATAACCTTTTCATCAGCTTCCGAACCAATGACCACGTAGTTGCCGCTGATGGCCACTGACTGGCCGAACCGGTCATTGGCATCCACCGGGTCAGCTAAATACGGATCCCAAGTGGCCTGATCGGGCAGCTTGGCATCCAAAGCCCAACTGCTGCCGTTGTATCGATAGATGTAAGCGGCACCGGCGCTGTCGCCATTGGTGCTTTGCCCGGGCGCTCCGACAACGGCGTAATTCCCGGACACGGCTGAGGCCTGGCCGAAAAAGTCGCCCGGCGCGCCGTCACCGGCAAAAAGGGTGTCGGATTCGTTCTGGACTGCGTTGGCTGAAACCGCCAAGCCGGTCAGAAGAAAGGCCGCCGTAAGCAAACAGATCGCTGCTTTTGATCTCATTCGATCCTCCTTAAGAGCTCCTCCGGGTTCGCCTGGCAGCGGCGGGGTTGCCGCTGTCGGGCCGTCAGCCGGAGTCGTTTAAACGTTAGGCGGCTCGGAGGGGGGTCCAGCCGCCGGGAAATCCGCCGGAATGGGGACTTGCTGGGCGAAGCATGGGACATGGCATACCTCATCATGGCGCTTCTACCAGCAAAGATCATGCCGTTTTATCAAAAGGGCCGCTTCCATAGCCCCTATTCGAGATGAAATGTCAATGTTTTCAACGATTCGTTTCGGTGCCCGGCCGGCTTCCCCGGCGGGGGGTCAAGATGGGCGCAACCCCGGATCACCTCTAAAAAAGTTTAACGCCCGCCAAAGATTCTTTAGGATGGGCCGTCCCCCTTCCCTTCGGATTCGGACGGGTCTCTCTTCGACGGCTCGATCACGTTGATGTCCATCTCGATCCGCTCGAGGGGATTGTCCCGCTGATCCGTCGGCTGGGAGACGATCCGGTCAACGGCCGCCATCCCGTCGGTCACTTCACCGAATACCGTGTATTGGCCGTCTAAGTGAGGAACGTCGGCAACACAGATAAAAAACTGAGACCCCGCGCTGTCCGGATGACGGGACCGGGCCATGGAAAGGGTGCCGCGACGATGGGGCCGCTGGCTGAATTCCGCCTTCAATCGATAGCCGGGACCGCCGGTGCCGTGAGTAGAACGGTCCGTCGATTTCGAGTTGGGATCGCCCCCCTGAATCATAAAGCCGGGGATGACCCGGTGAAAGGTGGTCCCGTCATAGAACCCGTCCCGGGCGAGGCTGAAAAAGCTGTCGACGTGCTGGGGCGCGATGTCGGGAAAGAATTTGAGGGTGATCTCCCCGACGGGGGTCTGAATGACGGCCCGGGTCGATGACATGGCCTCGATGGCCTCGGCCGTCAGCTCTCGATGCCGGATCTCCTGGGCCGGGACGGGAGAAACGGTGAGCAGAAGAGTAACCAGTAAGGCGACGGAAAACAGGAGCCGTTGGACCATAAAAAGAGTCTCCTCTATGGGGGCGTATAGCTCATGGGTTAATGACCGATCCATTGCAGGGACAGACTGGCCGGTTGTCCCTACGTGAACCGGTTCATTTAACCGAAAAACGGCAAAAAAGGCAATCTTAAAATTATTTTTCCTTGCATTGATCGGGAGGGACAAGATACACATAGGGCTGAATAGATGAGAAAGGCCTGATGAACGACCCGGAGAGCAAGTATGGATATGAAGATCTGGAAACGGCTCACACCTGATCGAATCTATCTCGATGCCCCCATCGCGGACAAGGATGAAGCGCTCCGGTTTATTGCCGCCGCCTTTGCCCGGCTTGGGGTAGTGCCGGACGCGGCCCGGCTGGAGGCGGGACTGCGGGAGCGGGAATCGGTGATGAGCACCGGGATCGGCGGGGGCATCGGCATCCCCCACACTCTGAGTCCGGACGCACGGGATGCGGCCGTTTTGTTGATCCGGCCCGCTCGCCCCCTTCCATTCGACGCCCTGGACGGCCTGCCGGTGGACATCATCCTCGGCCTGGTGGTCCCGGAATCGGATACCAGCCTTCATCTCCAGATGCTTGCCCGGATTTCCCGGCTTTTTCGGGATTCGCGGTTTATGGCGACTCTCCGGACCTGCCAACAGCCGGAACTGGTTCTTTCGGCCATCCGGGAGACGGAGGAGCAGCTTGAGCCCCGCTGACCCCGAAGGTTTATCCCCAATGCCCCGGATGAATCCGCCGCATCCATGAACCTCCTCATCGCCGTCCTCAATGACGAGTCCCTCCTCGATGACCTCATCACCGGGTGGCTCGATATCGGCATCACCGGGGCCACGGTCGTGGAAAGCACTGACCTGATCCAGCTCATCAGCGACCACATCCCCATCTTTGCCGGATTCCGGTCCCTGACATCCGGTGGCGGTCACCACAACAAAACCCTCTTT
>CAYNGG010000098.1:0-11506 GCA_964396575.1 uncultured Desulfobacteraceae bacterium
AAAATCAAACCCGGCGGATGGCCGCGCCGAGAGCGGCGAGCTTCTTTTCGATGGCCTCGTAACCCCGGTCGAGGTGGTAAACCCGGTTGACCACCGTGGTCCCCTCAGCCACCAGGCCGGCCAGGATCAGCGAGGCCGATGCCCGGAGGTCGGTGGCCATAACCGGGGCCCCGGACAGATGGGCGCACCCCCGGACCACCGCCGAGCTTCCGGACACGGTGATGTCCGCTCCCAGCCGCCGAAGCTCGCTGACATGGATGAACCGGTTTTCAAAAATCGTCTCGGAAATGATGCTCAGGCCGTTGGCCACCGACATGAGGACCATGAGCTGGGCCTGCATGTCCGTGGGAAAGCCGGGATACGGCAGGGTCTTGACATCAACGCTGGAAACGGTTTCCGGCCCCTTAACCCGGATGACGCCGTCCTCCGGCCGGGTCTCGATCTCGGCGCCGGTGAGCTTGAGCTTGTTGATCACGGCGGCCAGGTGATCGGGCCGGCAGTGGGTCAAGGTGATTTCCCCGCCGGTGAGGGCGGCGGCCACCATGAAGGTCCCGGTTTCAATCCGGTCCGGGATGATCTCGGTGGTGACCGGGGAAAGCGAGGGGACGCCGGTGATCGTGATCACCGAGGAGCCGGCCCCGTCGATCCGGGCACCCATCCGGTTGAGGACTTCGGCCAGGGCCGATATCTCCGGCTCCCGGGCCACATTTCGAAGGACCGTCGTTCCCTCGGCCAGGGTCGCGGCCATCATCAGGTTCTCGGTCCCGGTGACCGACGGCATGTCGAAATAGAAATCAGTCCCGATCAGCCGGTCGGCGGTCGCCTCCACATACCCGTGCTCCATCTCGAGCCGGGCTCCCAACCGGGCCAGCCCTTTCAGGTGGAGGTTGATCGGCCGGGCCCCGATGGCGCACCCGCCGGGCAGCGAGACCCTCGCCCGCCCGAGTCTGGCCATCAGCGGGCCGAGAACCAAAATGGAAGCCCGCATCTTCCGGACCAGGTCATAAGGCGCCTCGTCCTGCTCCAGGGGACCGGTGTCAATCTGGACGGTCCCGTTATCCATCCGGGTGGTGGCCCCCAAGTGGCTCAGCAGCTTCAGGATGGAGTGGATGTCCTGGAGATCGGGGACGTTTCGATAGGTGTTGGGGCCTTCCGTAAGCAGGGACGAGACGAGAATGGGCAGGGCCGCGTTTTTCGCCCCGCCGATCCGGACATCGCCCTGGAGCCGACGGCCGCCCTCGACAACGATGCGGTCCATGGTCACCTCAATAAAACAGGGCGCCTCTCCGTTCATGCCGGGAGGCGCCCTGGGTTTGTTTCAATTTAGTTAATCGCGGTCAGTCAGGCTCGGGCAACGCCGATCAGTGTTCCTCGTGATGGGCGCCCTTGCCCAACATCGTGTCCACCACCGACTTCAGGACGCAGAAGGTCATCCCCAGGCCGATAATGGACAGCGCATACCAGAGCCCGCCGTGGAAGACAATATGGCTCATATCCCAAACCCACTCGAATGAAAACGGAAACATCGTAATCCCTCCTTAACCGGCGCTACTCCACCGGGTTGAGCTCCTTTTCCTGGGGAAATACCGGCAGGTACCGGTAGGCCAGGGCAATGAGGATGATCCCATAAGCCACCGGGAGAATGGTGGTGGCGATCTCCTGCCAGCTCGGGAAGTACATGAACCAGTCCTCGAAGGTGAGCACCGGGACCGCGAGGACCTGAAGGACCATGACCCACCGGTTGACGCAGACGCCGATGACGGCCAGAATCATGGCGATCATCAAGCTGACCTTGTTCTTCCGCCCGGCTTCGGTGACCAGGATAGCGGCCGGCACGATCCCGCAGATCACGATCTCCAGGATCAGAATCCAGATCCCGTAGAGCGGGTTGTTGGAGTAGAAGTCCATGAGGGTAAACCCGGACTCCGGCACCGTCACCGCCGCCCAGTACCAGGTGTCGGCAATCTTGGCGATGATGTAGGTCAGGAGCATCCACCCCGAGATCTTCGCCAGCAGCTCGACCACGTTGTCCTTCACCAGCTTTTTCCGGGTCACCGCCTCGGTGATCTTGGTCACGAGGATGGTGAAGCACGGGCCGCAGGCCGCCGCCGACCAGGTGAAGAGGAAGAAGGTCCATGGCCAGATGAGAATCCCCTCCCGGTAGGCGAATGGCCGGCCGAAGAGCACACCCGCGACGCCGCCCAGCGATCCCTGGTGGAAAAAGGAGAGAAAGGCGCCGGTGGCGGCGAAGACCGCCATGATGTGGTGCATGTTGTGGCTCAGGTTGTGGAAAAAGGGGACCTTATCGATCTGGCGGTTTTCGAGGATGAGGGGGATAAACTCGATGGTCAGGACCGCGAAGTAGCAGGACAGGCAGAAGGCTACCTCGGTGAGCATCGAGTGGACGTTGGCGTGCCAGAAGATGTACCATCCCCTCAGCGGCTGACCGATGTCGATGGCCAGGATCAACAGGGCCGAGCTGTAGCAGATAAACCCGATGATCACGGCGAAGTTGATGATGTTCTTCAGCTCATCCTTGCCGATGATGTACTTTAGAAACCCGGAAAAAAAGGCCCCGCCTCCCAGCGCAATGATGGCCAGATCCGCCCAGATCCAGAGGGCGAACCCGTAGGCGTTGTTCATGTTAGTCTGGTTGAGCCCCTTGAGCCAGCAGAGGATCATGGCGTAAACGCCCCAGCTCAGAACCGCCCCCACGATCAGGATAAAGAGGGTGAACCGGCCCAGGGAGCATCGCTTGACACCTTTGGGGATTAATGCAGAATCCATGCGTGATCGACTCCTCTATGCAGTGTCTTTAGGTTTGTATCCGCCTAGTGAGCCGCTTGTGTGACGGCTGTCTCCTCGTCCTTGAGGTAATTGTCACCGGCTCGCCGGACCCAGGACCGGCTGCTCAGGTAGTAAACTTTGGGGTTGGTCCCCAGTCTTTCCAGGAGCCGGAATGCCCGGGGATCGGTTTTCAACTTATGGACGGCGTGCGCCTTGTTGTTGAGGTCGCCGAAAACGATGGCTCCGGCCGGGCAGGCCTGGGTACAGGCGGTCTGGTATTCATCTTCTTCCAGATCCAGGCGCCCTTCGTAGTGGGCTTTTTCGGTGGCGAGCTGATATCGGTGATAGCAGAACGAGCATTTCTCCACGACACCGCGGGTCCGGACCGAGACGTTGGGGCTGAGCATCTTTTCCATGCCCTCGGGCCAGACCGGGTCCCACCAGTTGAAGTACCGGGCGTGGTAGGGGCAGGCGGCCATGCAATATCGGCAGCCGAAGCAACGGGTGTATATCTGACTGACGATCCCGGTCTCGTAGCTGTAATCGGTGGCCGTTGCCGGGCAGACCGAGACACAGGGACTATGTCCGTGGTGCCCCTCGCAGTGCATACAGGGCCGGGGCAGATAGCAGACATCCGTTTCCGGATATGGCTTGCCGTTGGTCAGCTTAAAGACTGTCAGCCAGGTGGTGCTCAGGGTCTTATCGGTCTCATCATCCCGAAACGGGACGTTGTTCTCGGCCATGCACGCCACCATGCAGGCGCCGCACCCGGTACATTTGTCCAGGTCGATGACCATGCCGTACTTTTTAGGAGTGTGTGCGGTTTTCATCAGGTCCTCTGTCTGTTGTCTCGCATAAGGTATCGGTTGGGGACGACTCCCGCCACGTCGAAACGTGACCTACGCCCGCGCCAGCTTTGCCCGGATGCCCCAGGCGGCGTTCTGACCGGAAATGGGATCGGCCAGCGGGCCGATGAGTCGATTGGCATTAACCCCCTTATTCGCGATATAGCGGCTGTTGCCGGTGTGTCCCAGTCCGGTGGGTATCCCGACCAGCCCGGGCGCGATGCCCTCGTAAAGGTGAATCCGGACCCGAGCCTCCCCGTCCGGCGTGGACAGCTTTGCCTTCCGCCCCTCGCTCAGGCCGACGGCGTGGGCGGTCTCCGGGTTGACCTCCACCATCAGGTCATCCCCGGTCAACACGGTATCTGAAACCGTCTTGACCATGAAAGGCGGATCCGCGACCGGCCCGGTGGCCAAGCGCATGGAATCGCAGGGGACCAGCAGGAGTGGGAAGGCATCGGCATCCCCCGCTATCCGGACCTGAGCCAGGATGTCGGTCTCCGGCTGATGTCGGTAGCTGGGGTTGAAAAACTCGAATTTTTTCGATGTCGTACCGGCAAAGGCCTTATTCCAGTCGGCCGGCGTGAATTCGGGATTGCACAGAAATCCGTCCTTCTCCAGTCCATCCCAGGCACCGCCCATGGTCCCCTTCAGGCAGGCCTCGTAATTCTCCCATTCCATGGCGTCGGCGATCGGCCCGCCCATCCGGCGGCCCAGGGCGATGAGGGTGTCTCCCACGTGGCGGGTGTTGTGAACCGGCTTGACCACCGGTCTCGCCATGCCGATGACCGGCTTGTGGAGACCGAAGGGAGCGGGGACATCCTCGTGTCGCTCCAGATAAACGTGGTTGGGCAGGATCAGGTCGGCCATCTCGGCGGTCTCGTCCATGTACTCGGAAAAGCTGACCAGAAACGGGATCTTCTCCAGAGCCGCCGTCACCGCCTGGGTATCGGCCAAGGTATAGAGCGGGTTGGCACCGGACACCAGGAGCGCCTCGATGGGGGCCTCGCCGTCAGCCATCAGCTCAGGCAACCGGCTGATGATCGACCGGGTATGGGGGTACCGCTCGCTTCCCGCGCCGTCAAGCCGCCCCTTGGCCAGGCCCTTGCGGGCGATCTCGTCAGTGGGCGGATCGGGCCAGTCCACATAGTCGGGCGGGTCGATGGCCCAGATGCCTCCAGGCCGGTTGATGTTGCCCGCCAAGGCGTTCAGGGCGTGGATCGCCATAAGCTCATGGACGCTGGCCGCCGAATTTCCCTTGCCCCGGCCGCCCAGGGCCAGAGGCCGCTTGGCGGTTCCGAAATTCTTGGCAATCTCAGCGATCAGAGCGACCTCCACGCCGGTAATCCGGCTCACTTCCTCAACGGGGTAAGTTTCCAGGACGTAGCTCTTAAACCCTTTGGCGGGATTCCCGTCCGAGTCGGTGAAGTCCTCGAAGCCGAAAGCATACTTTTCAACGAATGTCTTGTTGTAATGGCCCATGGTGATGAGGACATTGGCGATCCCCAGGGCGAGCACCGCTTCGGTGCCGGGATTGATGGCCACCCACTTATCGGCCTTGGCGGCGGTGTTGGACAGCCGGGGCTCCACCTGGACCAGCCGGCCGCCGTTGTCCCGCCAGTGGCTGTGAGCCTGGAACATCCGCACCGGCGATCCCCACCCGTCGAGGACCCCGGCGCCGAAGGACAGAACGAAATCGGCGTTTTCGGCATCAACTCCCGGTATGGCCCGGGCCCCTTGCATGAGCTTCATTGTGATCCCGTAAGAATCGGAGACCGTTTCGGGAGTAAAGACGTTGGCCGATCCGTAGCTCGTCATGAAGCGACGGAACAGCTCGGGCACCGTGCCGTATTCAGAGCCCAGCACGCAGGCAACCGAATCGGGCTTTCCGGCGGCCCGCAAGTCGCCGAGCTTCCCGCTGACTTCGGCGATGGCCGCGTCCCAGGTGATGGGCTCCCATCGGCCTTCGCCTCGGGCGCCAACGCGCTTGAGCGGCCCCTTGACCCGGCGGGGCCCATAGAGGAGCTGAAGGCCGGACAGCCCCATCACGCAGATCCCGCCGTAATTCACCGGATAACCGGCCATCCCCTCGATTTTGACCGCGCGATCATCGATCTTGCGGACGGTGATACCGCAGCCGCCCGGACAGAGGGTGCAGACCGAATTCACATAGTTGGCGGCACCGTCTTCGGGAACCGGCGTCCACGGCCAGGTCTGAGTCCAGATGGACAGATCGTCGGTCAGCTTCCAGGGCAACGGCGTCAGCGCCGTTCCCGCGGCCCCCCCGATAATAAACGAAAGAAAGCTTCTTCTACCGATATTCATGGATGTTTACCCCTTATGCAGTGACTCGGCGGTAAGCCCAAGACCTCCGTCTGGCGCATTACGCCCGGGCTCCGCCGGAGCGCTATTTGTGACAGACAAAGCACGCCCCTTTGCCGGTCTGGGCGCTGTTCTGCTGAACCCCGTTGTCGATGTGGCACTCGGCACAGTCGTCCATCTTCATCCGATCCCAGGTGTTCTTCTTCAAGCCGGAGATATTCCAGCCCCAGATATCCCGGCTGTATCCGGTGATCCGGTTTTCCTGGTAGGGCTTCAGGCTGGTGGATGATCCGATGGGGCCGTGACAGGTTTCACAATCCATCCCGCCACTGACAACGTGGGCCGCATGAGAGAAAAACACGCAGTCCGGCTGGCGGGAATAGACGAGCCAGGGGACCTCACGCCAGTTTCGCACATAGGTTTCGACAAATTTGATCTCATCTTCGGTGCCGCCCTGAACATCCTCGTGGCAGTCAATACACTGCATGAGCGTGGGAACACCGGCATAGGTGCCATCATCCCGGAAGAAGTGGCAGCTATCACATCCTCCCACCATGTCCACATGGGAGGCGTGGTTGAAGTCGAACGGCTGTTCTTTCTGGGAGTAAAGCAGCTTGGGGAAGACTATCCAGCCGAGGATCATGCTGGCTACGAATCCGAGGATGAAAAAGATGATCACAAATCCGATCGCGCCGCCCTCACGGGCTGATCCCGGCGGCGACGGTGTGTGCGCCGCGTCTTCCGCGGCGGCCGCAACCTCATTCGCTTTCTCGTCTGCGTTGCTCATGGAAACTCCGTCACAATGTGGGTTAAGGTTTACGGTGAAGCGAAAAGGGGGACTCTCCACGCATCGGCGTGGATCTCCGACCCATTAGACGGGGTGAATGGGGAGACCTCCGAAGTTTCCATGGTTTTGGAAACCTCGGAGGTCCCGTTAAAAGAGCTCGACGGTCTGTACCCGATCAACGTCTATGTTGTCAAGTAAATTCATTGTCCGTAGCTGTGCAGACCAGGCAGGAGATTGACGCCGAAGTAGGTGAAAAGCACCGCCATGAAGCCGACGACGGAGATGTAAGCGATCCGTTTGCCGTGCCATCCCCGCATCAGCCTGGCGTGGAGAAGGGTGGCGTAGATGAACCAGGTGATCAGCGACCAGGTCTCCTTGGGATCCCAGGACCAATAGCTGCCCCACGCGGAATTGGCCCACACCGCCCCGGTGATGATGCCGATGGTGAGAAACAGGAACCCGAAGGTGACGGTCTGGTGAGTGAGCTCGTCCAGAATGGACGCCTCGGGCAGGCGGGCGATCATCGATGTGGGGGAGTCGGCTTGCCGCTGCCGGAAAATGTACATCAGGCTCGCCCCGAAGGCCACGGCAAACCCGGCATAACCTAAAAAGCAGGTGATCACGTGGACGATGAGCCAATTGCTCTTGAGCGCCGGGATCAGGGGCTGAATCCGGTCGCTGATGTTGGGAGACAAAGAGGCATAGGCCATGGTGAGAAAGGCCAGGGGAGTGGCAAAGGCCCCGATGACCCGGTTCCTGTAGATGATTTCGATGACCAGATAGACCGCGATAATACAAGCCGCGAAAAAGACCAGGGATTCGTATAAGTTGGTCAAAGGGACCCGGCCAATTCCCATCTGATAGGATTCGACCCAGCGCAGCAAAATCCCGGCCAGGTTGCCGAAAAGCCCCAACGCGGCGACACCGGTGCCGATCTTCAGCAACAGGTCCCGCTTGAACACCCAGCCGCCGATATACAGCACGGCGGCCAGGCCGTAAACAAAGGTTACGCTCGATAGAATGGAAGAGCTGCTCATGAAACCCTCTTTTTTGGAGCCGGCCCGCGCCTATTCGGGGATCTCGTCGGCCGACGGCCGGCGGGTCACCATCAAAACCAGTCCCTCGTCGGTTTCCTCAATTCCGTAAGCGGGCGGAGCGGTCACGCTCAGGTCCAGGACCACTCGCAGAAACCCGTCATGCTCGCCGATCCGGACCCGCTCGACCAGGTCGCTATCGGTTGCCATCGTCGAGGCGCCGGGATATTGCCAGCTCCCCAACAGGTCCACGGCCAGCTTGGCCGGGGTTTCGTTCATCAGGGTAAAGGACCGGTATTTACCCAGAGGCCGGTCAGCCGTAATCACCAGCTCGAACCCGGTCAGGGTCTCGGCTCGACGGATCGTCACGGCACCCGCAAGCTTTTTCCCGGAAACCCCGGCTCGATCATCGGGCGCTCCTAAAGGGTCAATGCCGTAAAGGTGACGTTTTTTGAGCCGCAGGGTCAGCCCCTTGATAGAGTTGTCCACAAAGGGAGCCAGGTGCCGCCGGGTCTTCAGGTGCAAATCCACATTCAGCCCGTCGGCCGTCTTTCGGATGGAAGCCCGAGCGAGGGTATCGTTTTCAATGGGATAGCTCCGTTTTTCCGGCACATCCCAAATCCCCGGAAGATGAACCACCAGCCGGGACGGATTCTTGAGGTACGAAAGCTGATAGTCGGCGATCGGCCGGCTGGCCCAGATGATCACCTGACACTCGCCAGGGTTGTCCCCCTCCAGGGTGATCCCCTTGATGGACCTGCTGTCCGGGGTCGCCGGATCACCGCTTCCGGTATCCGCTGAGATGGCTCCCGCTACACTGCCGGCGGTCAGGACCAGCACGATGAAAATCCATCCGCCCATCCTGACACGATGTCCCAATCGGATCATGGCTGTCTCTCCTGTTTGCCTATTCGGCCGCAACCGAGGCTCGTTCGCCGGTCTCTCCGCCATCGTCCGGCACACCCGTCAGCGTTCCGGCTTCAGCGTCAGGGTGAAGCCGTCGTTTGTCTTTTCGATGGTGGGCGAGGCCTGGGATTTTCCCTTCAAGTCGAGCACGATGCTCAGGTAATCCGGGTGCTCGCCAATCCGTACCCGGTCCACCAGGTCACTGTCCATCGGGTAAGTCGCCCGACCTTCGTTGTCCCACTTGCCGGGGAGGTTGATCACCAGGCGGGGCGGAGATGCCAGCGTAAAGGCATTATAGCGGCTTACCGGCCCATCCGCCCGGACCGTCATCCGGAACGCGCCGACCACCGGGGTCCGCGCCACCTCCTTGAAGATTCGGGCCGCCTTTTGGGCGGTCTCGGCCTGGCGAGCCGGTTTGAGGGTCTTTTCGGTTCCCGGCTGGACCCGCTTGAGCTCCGGAGCCTCGGCATCGGCGGACTGATCGGTATCGCCCTCTCCGGCTGGAGCCTCGATATCCAGAGGCTGCTCGCCCGCTCCGGCCGGCTCACGATCCGCTGGCGCATCGGGGGCCTCGGCCACGACCTCGCCGCTCGGGGCCTCTTGCGAGCCGGACCCCGAAGCCGACGGCCTCGTCCCGAGGTCGGTTTCCTCGATATCCGCATCCTCGGCGGGCGGAGCCGATGCCAAATCCCGGGTTTCCGGCGGCGGGAAGTCGGGAGGCTCAGGGGTATCCGGCGCGGGGGCTTCGCTTTGAGGGGGCCTGCCGGGCAAAGGCGGCCCATCCGGACCCGGCCGGAATCGCTCCAGGGGATTGATCCAGACCCAGAGGATGATCAGGATGACCAGACCGCCCACCACCTTGGCGACGGTGCCGCGGAACGGGTTTTGAAACTTCCAGAAGCGGCTCCAGCATTCCTTGCACCGATAGGGCACCCATGGAACGAGGTACCGGAACACTTTTTCCAGCCCGCGACGGTGCGAGCTGGTGATGTTTTCACTGCCGCAATTGGGACAATTCATATTCAGTCTTCCTCTCCACGTTGGGGGGTTCGAATGATACCCCCATCATGGCCGAGACACGGTATCGGGTCAATGGGGCGACCGCGCATTGGGGAATCTCTGTTTCCTCCCCAGGGGCAGGCCCTGCTCATCGCTCAACATAGGCGATGAGGTCCGAAACTGCAACCGTTTTTTGGGTTGACCCGTGTCAGGCGGACATCCGGCGGGCCAATCGCTCCACTCGGTTCTTCATGCCGATCTTGTTCTTGTTGGCGTATCCCGCCACGGTCACCCGGGTGCCCGAGCCTTCCGGGGTCATTATTACCGCGAGCCGCTGGTGGGAGAGGAAAAAGGCCACCAGGAAGCCGGCGATCATGATCAAAAAGCCGATGTAAACCACCCAGACCCCGGGGTCCCGGGTCACCTGGAGCCCGGTATAATAGCGGTGCTCGATATCGTTCACCGAAATGACCATGTTGCCGGGCCGGATTCCCCGCATGATGATCATCCGGTCAAAATCGGGGTGCTGAAGGGGCAGGACGACCTCGTGGGTCGTCTCGCCGCCGGCCGGCCGGAAGGTGCCGATGAGGCTCTCGCCAAGGCGCATCATGCCCATGAAGATATGCCCCCGGACGAACCGGTCCAGGGTGAAGGTCCCTTCCCCCTCCGGCATTTCCACGGTCTCGCCGATGGCCATCCGCCGGGTATAGCTCATGCCGGAATCGACCGAGGTGAAGCTCAAGGTCACTGATTCCGGGGAGAGATTCCCGTAGCTCGATTGATAGAGGCTAACCCCCCGGTAGCGGAGAGGATCATTGACGATGACGTCCCGGGTCATCACCGGCTGGCCCCCTTCGATGATGGTCAGCGTCGATCGGAATTCCTCGGGGGCACCGGTATCATAAAAGGAGACCTCGAAGTCGTCGCATCGGATGGCGAAGTCCAGCTTGAGCGGACGGTTGGTCCGCTTGAGCCGGATGGTGTCAACCGTCTCACCCTCGCCGATGTTGACAAACCCCTCGTAGCCGAAAAAGGAGCCGATCAGTCCCCCGATGAGCAACAGGATGACGCTGAAGTGGACGATGTAAACCCCGATCCGGGTCCAGCGGCCTCGTTCGGCAAACAGGTAAAGCCGGTCCTCTTCAGCCGATTCGGTGGTATAGCCAAACCGCCCCTCCAGGACCGGCTGGTAGATGGCCTTGAGGGTGTCGGGCGGCTCCGAGCGCATAAAGGTGTGCCGGTCCGGCAGCCGCTCGAACCGGGTCGGGGAAAAACGCCGGGTTTTCGGAAAGATAACCGTCCAGATGGCGGACAGCCGATCAATCGAGCAGACCACGATGTTCACCGTCAGCAGGAGCAGGAGAAACTGGAACCACCAGGAATGATAGAGGTCGAAAATGTTGAAGGCGTACAAAAGCCGGTAAAGGGCCTCGCCGTATTGCTCGATATAGTCGGCCGGCCGGGCGTTCTGAGGAATAAAGGTGCCTAAAGCCGAAGTCGCCGCCAGGGTGAGCAGGACCACAACCGTCAGGCGGACGGAAGTAAACGCATCCCATATCCGCTTGAACACGGATGGAGACGCCGTATTGTCGGTGCGCATGAGCGATCCTTGCTGATTGGGTGGAGAAACGAGAGGCGTGATGCCGCGCCGTAATTCACCCGGCGGGGCCGTCCCCACGGTCAAACGCTCCCCTATATCAGATGATGACCCCGGAGGCAAGGGATGAGAAAATCCCGTTTACGGGTTGACAAAGATCGATTCCGGAATACATTTTACGCAGTTTTGTACACTTTGGATCCATTGATCCAAGCCGGCCTTTACTTTCGGC
>CAYNGG010000099.1:0-1528 GCA_964396575.1 uncultured Desulfobacteraceae bacterium
TCCCCGCTGATGAGGGTGAATTCATCCTGATTGTATATCCCGTTGACGCCGACGGACAGGACGTGATTGGCTTGGGAGAGGACCTTGCTGACCCGGCCCTCGAAGACCGAATCGTTGGCATTGATCTCGACGGCAAACGGATTGGATGACCCCGCATCCCCCACGTAATCGAGCTTGGCGTGACAGACGGAGGCGGCAAGGAGCAACATCACCGCCGCGCCGACCATGGTTTGTCGTATCATCTTCATCCTTTCTCTTGGCATAATGCCGGTTTCCCCGCCGATCCGGCGTCCGCCGGGATCAGCCGGCCGAGCCGTCTTCATTAAAGGGGTCCGGCGGGTTCGGAAAGACCTCGGACCAGTTCTTGGCCCGCTTCTGGAGAAGAAACCGCTTGATCCGGCCGCTTTTGTCCCGGGGAACCTGTTCATTGTCGATAAACTCGATCCACTGGGGCGTCAGAAAGGGCGAGAGCTTGTTGTTTTCCCGAACTTTCTCATGGACAAACCGCCGGATCTCCCGCTTTTTGCTTTTGGATGGGGCCGATCCCCCTTTGAGCACCACATAGGCGGCCGACTCGTCCCGCCGGCCGATCACCGAGCTGTCCGCCACGTCCGAGTGCTGGTTGATGATCCCCCGGACCTGCTGGTACTGGGTCCGCGGGAGCTGGTCGCGCTCGACAAAATCGACGTAGGACGGCGCCAGGTGGGGGGGAATCCAGTTTCGCTCGATCCGGTCAGCCACGTATTTCCGGATGTCGGCCTTGAGCTCCTTGGAGCCGCTGACGTTTTTCTCGAGGATGACATAGGCGTAGGGCTTGACTAGTCCGTCGTGGTCACTGCGGCCCACCACGGCGCTGTCCCGAACCGCCTGGTGACTGCTGATGATCTGCTCGAGGTGCTCCACATGCCGGGGCGGGACCACCCCACCCACCCGAAGTCGCTTCACCTCGCCGGGGAGCCCCAGAAACTGGAGGTCGGACCGGGGCATCAGGCTCGCGATGGTGTCGAACCTTTCTTCCAGAATCCGGCCGTTGGTGATCATCAGGAGAAGAATCGGGACGTAGAGGGCCCCGAGAATCCAGCGTTTGTTTTTGGCCGGATCCCGTGAGGCCCAGGCCAGGATGATCACGATGGCGATGGCGCCGAAGGTGACCATGAAAAAGGAATATTCGGGGTTGGCCCGGCTCATGATCACCCGGATGTCCACGTAGGAGGCCATGATGGCCGACAGGATCAGGAGATAGATTCCCAGAAGCTTGATCAGCTCCAGGGCGTCGAGCGTAGTGTCCCTGAAATACCGGGAAACCAGCTTGTAGAGGAGATACATCAGGAAGATGACCGTCCAGGAAATGATCGTCTCGATATCGACGTAGAAGTAGAACTTCTCGTTGAGCTCGCGGATCAGGTAGCCGGCTTTCTGGATCATTAAGAGAATCTGTTCGGTCATTCACGTCTCCTTCAGAAGTTTGAAGTTTGAAGCGTGAAATGGTGGAATTTCAAACTTCACTCTTCACTCTTCACTCTTCACT
>CAYNGG010000099.1:1628-2687 GCA_964396575.1 uncultured Desulfobacteraceae bacterium
CTTCACTCTTCACTCTTCACTCTTCACTTGGGCCTGGTATAGGACAATACCGGCCGGGTGTCAACGCGGGGGCCTTAAGATCATCCATCGCTGAACCCATAGAGCTTGATGAACAGGACGGCGCCGACTATCAGGACTACGATTTCGCCCATGAAGGTCCCCGGCTGGAAGGGAGCACCGGAAAACACGTATTTGACGATCATGGCAAAGATATAAAACACGCCGCCCACGCCGAAGCCATAGGATGGAATCCGGACGAATCGGTGGTTGGCCTGGTAAAGACAGAAGACGCCCATGCCCCCGGAGATCACCAGCAGCGTGGCATAGCCGAAGAATTCCGCCGGAGCCAGGTGGTGAAAGGATTGAAAATATCCCATAAACACATAAATCAGCACCGCGAGGATGGAGTAGAAGACGCCGAAAAGGATCTCGGTGAGCCTCAGCCGGCCCAGGCTGCTCAGGTGAAGCATGGCCACGCCGGCGGCAAACAGGCCGATGATGAAGAAAATGGAAATCCCCCAGTGAAACGTCCAGAACTTCAAATAGTTGAGGCTGAGCAAAAACTGAATCAGCGTCACGGTGCTGGCCCCCAGCACCGTCCATCCGAGCACGGCGGGAAAGTACCGCCGTTCCCCCGCCCCGGCGGATTGATCGGTTTCGGCCATCGTCTCTCCTTATATCGACAAAGCGGAATCGAGGGCCGCCCGCCCGACGCGGCATCTCGATATGGGGCATGACTCGGAAATCTCAGGGCCGCCAAATGCGGTTATATACTTTTATAACTGACGATTGCAAGGGGGAAGGCGAATCTTTTACCCCAAACCGATGAAGAATGAAAGCCTTGACCCCTTATCCCGACCCGGATCGTCGATCGCCGGCTTGAAGGGGGGATTACGGGTGTGATACCATCAAGGAAAAGGCTCGACGCTCACGTGGACCGGACGCCTCGGGAATTCGCCGATCCGTTGTCGGCATCGGTCCTTATGAGCGGCAAACGCTCGTTGCGCCTGTCGGCGGGCGACGGTGTGAAGCGTGAAGCGTGAAGTGGTGGAAATTCAA
>CAYNGG010000099.1:2787-5257 GCA_964396575.1 uncultured Desulfobacteraceae bacterium
CTTCAACTGAACAGGCGCTGCAATCCAAAGGAGGAGCAACATGGACGCACCCAATCCCACGGTTGACCTGAACGGCACGCCGGTCCTGCTGTCCGCCGGCATGCCCGACGACCTGGCCGCCGGCCCCCGGGCCCAGGAGCTTTCCATCGCCATCGGGCTTTTCGTCCACGAGGTGGTCGCCGCCGGCGGCCGGATCGTTTTTGGCGGCCATCCGAGCATCACCCCGCTGGTGCGGGAGGCGGTCACACAGTTGGGGAAAGAAAACGTGGTGGATCTCTATCAGCTCCGGCGCTTTGAAGGGACCGCGCCGGAGGACATTCAGGACAGTAGCGTCTTCAGCGAGATTCACTGGATCGAGCCGGCCGACGACATCGACGCCGAGCTGGCCCGGATGCGCGACCGGATGGCCGAGGCGGCCCGGGCGGCGGTCTTTCTGGGCGGAAAGACCGCCGATCATTACGGGAAGACCCCGGGCATCCGGGATGAATACCAGCGCTTTATCGAAAAGCACCCGGACGGCCCCATCTACCTGGTGGGCCTGTTGGGCGGCGAGACCCTGAGCCTGATCCGGGAGATTGAAGCCGGAGACGAGCCGGCCAGAAACGGCCTGTCCGAGGAAAAACGACGGGTGATCCACCATTCGACGAGCATCGATCTCATCGTGTCCCTGATCATCGAGGATCTGGCCCGAAAGGCGGAGGGGAATGGAAAACAAGCGTAAGCACCTGGACTATATCCAGGCCGTCGTCAACCGGATGGCCGCCAACTCGTTCCTGCTCAAGGGCTGGAGCGTAACCCTGGTGGCCGGGCTGATGGCGCTCTCCTTTACGGCAAACGAAAAGATCGCCTTTGTATCGATCTCGTTTATCCCGGTCCTCGTCTTCTGGGGGCTGGACGGATACTATCTCTGGCAGGAGCGGCTCTTCCGGAGCGTTTACGACCATGTCCGCCGGCTCGACGAGGAAGACATCGATTTCGCCATGACCCCGGCCGCATTCGTCGGGGGCCGGAACACCTGGCTGTCGGCGACCTTTTCCCGGACCGTGGCCGTCTTCTACGGGGCGTTGGCCGTCGTGATGGGCTTTGTCATCGTCTTTCTTTCTCGGTAGCCGAAATGAGGGGAGCCGGATCGCCCGGACAGCGTCGGTCCGCTCTTGAGGGAAGGGGTCTGAAAACAAAAACGGGGGCTGCCGGCCGGCAGCCCCCGTTTTGATATCGTGGTGATCCCAACGGGACTCGAACCCGTGTTTCCGGCGTGAGAGGCCGGCGTCCTAGGCCACTAGACGATGGGACCTTATTTGCAACCGCAAAACAAACGAAATATATTATACCGGAATCGGCTTGTCAAACATTTTTTGCCGACGTCCGGGCCGGAACCTTTCCCAGGCGGAATCCGATCAGAAAGTAAATGATCACCCCGAGAAAGGGGATCAGGGCGATCAAACCCCACATGAGCTTGAGGGCCAGGGAGCCGAAGTCCTTCCGGGCGATGTCGAAGATCGCCAGGCAGGTGATCAGGTAGAAAAAGGCCCCCACGGCGATGAAAAAGGTGACGGTATCGCTGATCATGTCCGTTTCAGTACCCGGCGGATTTCGAGGATCGTGTTCACGTAATAGCGGCTGTGGTTGTACCGGTAAACGGCCTTGTAGGCCCCGTCCTCGGGAATCCCCCGGTACCAGCCGTAGTGGTTAAGATAGGAAGCGATGCTCATGATGGCGTCGTCGTGGTCGAAGAGATTGATCCGGCCGTCCCCGTTGCCGTCGGCGGCCAGTTTGGCGATGTTGCTCGGCATGAACTGGCAGATCCCCATGGCTCCGGCATAGGAGCCCTGGATTTCGAGGGCGTCGAGGCCTTCGGTGCCGACGTAGGTCAGAAAGGCCAGCAGCTCGTTATAAGCCCATCCCGACTTGGACCGGGCCTTGTCCTCGAAGGCGCTCCGGGTGAGGCGAGTGTCTCCGGAGACCTCCGCCCAGAGGCGGTTCCGGACGGCCGTGTCAGCCAGGGCCGCCATGGTGGACAGGGTGTTGAAGACCGACCGCTTCCCCACGTAAGTCCCGAGCCGGGTTTCGACGAGGGCGATGGCCGTGATGACCTCCCGGTCCACCCCGTAGCGGCGCTCGGCCCGGGTCAGGGCGTCGGCGTAGTCGGCCATGTATTGCCGGGCCTTTGCGATGGGGGCGGCATTGAGGAACTGGTCGTAATTGAGAGTGCTTTCCCGGTGGACAAAGTAGAGGGAAACCCCTCGGGTGTCGAATTTTGCCCGGTGATCGGCGTAGAGCCGCTGGATCTGGGCCGGGCTGAACCCGTCTTTGACCAGGCGCTGCCGGAGGCTCCCGAAGGGGGAAGATGCTTCGGCCGCGAGGGCCAGGGCCGGGATGAGAAGCATCAGGGCCAGCCATGGAGCCCATAAGGCCGGTCCGCGGCGGAATTGTCTGTCTGTGAGCATGAGCCACTCCGTAAGTGTGAAGT
>CAYNGG010000099.1:5357-11429 GCA_964396575.1 uncultured Desulfobacteraceae bacterium
AATCATAAATCATAAATAGCCGTCGGCCGTCTTGATGCCGCTTACATGACATGGTAAAGAGGGGGTTGTCAAATGAAAACGGCCGAGGACAAGCGGGATGAAAAAGAGTCCAAAGACAATCTACACCTGTCAGCACTGCGGGTACCAGACGCCCAAATGGATGGGGAAATGCCCTGACTGCGGCCGGTGGGACACTCTGGCCGAAGAGCGGGCCGCGCCGGGGCGGTCGTCCGCCGGGAAGCGGCCCGAATCGGCACCCAACCGGCCGGTCCCCATCGATTCGGTGGAGATGACGGCCGAGGACCGGCTGCCCACGGGGATTCAGGAGCTTGACCGGGTTCTCGGGGGCGGACTGGTGGCCGGGAGTTTGGTGCTCATTGGCGGGGACCCTGGCGTCGGGAAATCCACCCTCACCCTCCAGGCGCTTTATGGCCTGGCCGCCGGCGGGCACCGGGTTCTGTATATCTCCGGCGAGGAATCGGTCCGCCAGATTCGTCTCCGAAGTGACCGGCTCAACACCCTGTCGCCGGACCTTTTGGTGGCGGCCGAGGTGGACCTTGACGCCATTCTGGCCATGGCGGAGGCTGAGGCTCCGGACGTTTTGGTGATCGACTCGATCCAGACCCTGTACAACGCCGAGCTGGCATCGGCGCCGGGGAGCGTCAGCCAGGTCCGGGAGTCGGCCATGCGGTTGATGCTCATGGCCAAGCGATCGGGAATCCCCACCTTTCTGGTGGGCCACGTCACCAAGGACGGGGCCATTGCCGGCCCCCGTCTTCTGGAGCACATGGTTGACACGGTCCTCTATTTCGAGGGAGACCGGAGCCACGTCTTCCGGATACTCCGGGCCGTGAAGAACCGGTTCGGCTCGACCAACGAGATCGGGGTTTTCGAGATGAAGGATGCGGGTCTGGCCGAGGTGTCCAACCCGTCGGCGGTCTTTTTGTCTGAGCGGGCGGAGAACACGCCGGGCTCCATTGTCACGGCCAGCATGGAGGGGACCCGGCCGATTCTGGTGGAGCTCCAGGCCCTGGTGACCAGCTCCCATTTGGGGACGCCCCGGCGGACGGTCCTGGGCCTGGACTCCAACCGGGTGGCCCTCCTGGTGGCGGTCCTGGAAAAGAAGCTCGGGATGCAGCTCATGGGACATGACATCTTTTTGAACGTGGCCGGCGGAGTGAAGGTTGACGAGCCGGCCGTGGACATGGGGATCGTGGCGGCGGTGGCCTCGTCCTTTCTGGACCGGCCGGTTCCCGACGGGACGGTGGCCCTGGGCGAGGTGGGCCTTACCGGCGAGGTCCGGGCCATCCAGCACGTGGACCTCCGGGTGGCTGAGATCCGGAAAATGGGCTTTTCCCGGTGCTACGTCCCCGAGAGCAACCTCCGCCGGCTGCCCGCGATTCCGGACATCGAGGTGGCCGGCATCCGAAACGTTCTGGAGGCCGTGGAGCGGCTGTTCTGAAGACCTCCGAGGTTTCCAAATTTTTTGGAAACCTCGGAGGTCTCTATCAGCCTAAACCTCCACACCGATTGCGCTTATGGATAAGAAACGTCGTCGTTCGGGGGGCAAGCCCTGGCAGGACCATTATACTCGACGGGCCAGGGGCGAGAAGTACCCGGCCCGCTCCGTTTACAAGCTCGAGGAGATCCAGAAGAAGGTTCGCCTGATCCGTCCCGGCGACCGGGTTCTAGACTTGGGCTGCGCGCCGGGGTCGTGGCTCATCCTCGCCGCCGGGCTGACCGGGCCGACGGGGTCGGTGATCGGAATCGACATCACCCCGGTAACCATCCCTCTGCCTGATGGGGCCGCCGCCCGGGTGGGTGACGTCTTCGAGCCGGATGCCGTCAAGGCCCTCGGAAGCCCCTTTGAGGTGGTGATGAGCGACATGGCTCCATCGACCACCGGCAATCGCGTCGTGGACACCGCCCGCTCGGCCGCCCTCTGCGAGCGGGCTCTGGAGATCGCCGAGGCGGTTCTGGTCGAAGGCGGGCGATTTGTCTGCAAGATCTTCCAGGGAGAAGATTTGGAGGCCGTTTCGGACCGGGTCCGAAAGGCGTTTGAAACTCACCGAACCTTTAAACCTCAGAGCAGCCGGAAGGCCAGCCGGGAGATCTACCTCATCGGCCTGGGGAAACGATAAGGAGGCAGCATGTCAGGACACAGCAAATGGTCAACCATTCGGCATAAAAAGGGGGCCGCCGACGCCAAGCGCGGCAAGATCTTCACCAAGCTGATCAAGGAGATCACCGTGGCCGCCCGGATGGGCGGGGGCGACCCCGACGCCAACCCCCGGCTCCGGACCGCCATTGCCGCGGCCAAGGCCGAAAACATGCCCAAGGACAACATCGAGCGGGGCATCAAGAAGGGCACCGGCGAGCTGGAGGGGGTCAGTTACGAGGAGAGCACCTATGAGGGCTACGGTCCCGGCGGGGCCGCCATCTTCGTGGAGTCGCTGACGGACAACAAGAACCGGGCGGTCTCCGAGATCCGCCACATCTTCAGCAAGCACGGGGGGAGCATGGGCGAAGCCGGCTGCGTGGCCTGGATGTTCGACAAGAAGGGCTATCTGGCCGTGGCCAAATCGGATGCCGACGAGGACGGGCTCATGGAAGTGGCCCTCGATGCCGGCGCCGAGGACGTCCGGGATGACGGAGTGAGCTTCGAGGTGATCACCGCCCCGGAGGATTTCGAGGCGGTCCGGGCGGCGGTGGAAGCCGCCGGCATCCCCTGTTCCGACGCCGAAGTCACCCTCTTGCCTCAGACCACCGCCAACCTCGAGGGCAAGGATGCCGATCTGATGATGCGGCTGATGGAGGCCCTGGACGACTGCGATGATGTCCAGAAGATCCACACCAACGCCGACATCCCCGACGAATACGTGGCCTAACTTCCGATCTCGATCATCCGCCGGACCGCCGCCAGGGCCGGCTCCCGGATCTCCGGCGGCACCCGGACCTCGCCGGTCATCTCCGTCAGGCTCCGGATCACGTCATCGGGGGTGATCTTCTTCATGTCCGGACAAACCATCCCCTCCGAGACCGGATGAAAAATCCGGTCCGGATGGGCCTTTTTCAGGGGATGGAGAATCCCCACCTCGGTGCCCACCAGAAATTCCCGCGCCGTCACCGTGCCGGCGTAACGGATCATCCCGGAGGTGCTGAGCACGGCGTCGGCCAGGTCGATCACCTCCGGCCGGCACTCAGGATGGGCCATGAAGACGGCCTCCGGGTGAGCGGCCCGGGCCTTGCGGACGGCTTCGGCGGTAACCCGGTCGTGAACCGGGCAGTACCCCTCCCAGATCTGAATCGTCTTATCCGTGTGCCGGGCCGTGTAGTGAGCGAGGTTCCGGTCGGGCCCCATGAGGACCTCCGGGGCGTCCAGGGCGTTGACCACCGCCACGGCGTTGGCCGAAGTGCAACAGACCGTCGATCGGGCCTTGACCGCGGCCGGGGAGTTGACATAGGTCACGGTGGGCATCGGCTCCAGATTCGCCCGGCGTTCCGCCAGGGCCTCGGGGGTGATCATGTCGGCCATGGGGCAGCCGGCCTCCGGGACCGGCAGGAGGACGGTCTTGTCCGGCGACAGGATGGATGCGGTTTCGGCCATGAAATGGACCCCGCAGAAGACGATCACCGCCGCGTCGGTCTCCGCCGCCCGGATGCTCAGCTCTAACGAGTCGCCGCACAGGTCGGCCAGATCCTGGATTTCCGGCGGCTGGTAGTTGTGGGCCAGGAGGATCGCGTTTCGCTCCGCCAGCAGGGTCCGAAGCCGGTCAATTGCCGATGGGTCAGCCATGGCCATTACTCCTCCAGTCGGACCACATCGGCCCCCTCGGGGATCTCGAAGGAAAACCGTTCGTCCGTCAACCCCAGATCGAAGCGGTAGTCGCCGATGTAGATCCGGGTTTCATCCCCGTAAGCGTTCCGGGTGACAATTCGATGGATGTCGTGGGTTTGCCGGGAGACGAAGAGGTCGATCCGGGTGATCTCGAAGTCGTCCCCCCTGGGGACCAGCCCGAGATGGAAATAGCCGGGATCATCCGACGGCACCAGAGTCACCTCGAAGCGCTCCCGGATCACCGAGATGTCCGAGAGAAATCCGGCTCCCCGCCCCTGGTCGAACATCAGCGGGGCGCTTCCCAGCATCACCTGGTTGTCGGCCGGGCGGTAAACCCAGAGGGTCTTTCCATTGGTGACGATCACCTGGGGCTCCGGGGTCTCGTACTCCCACCGCATCATCCCCGGGGACTTGACCCAGAGGCGGCCCGAGGCCCGGTCGGTGATGTCCATGGCCGCCACCGTCGATTCCTGGTCAAACTGGGCGGAAAACCCCGACCCCTCATACCGCGTCTCCATGCCGGCCAGGACGGCGTCCAGGGTGGGCGCCTCGGTTTCCGGAACGTCCGCGGGCGGCTCGGCGGCGGCCGGGCCGCCGAAGGCTCCCCACGCCGTCAGAGCGATAATCACAACCAGTATCCGAATGGCCCAAGAGAGTGACGTCATGTGTCTCCATTGATTTTAGATTTTAGATTTTAGATTTGTGATTGCTGATTACTGATCAAGCCGTCTTGATCCCGTATTGCAAAAGCTGAGCCGGGAGGACCTCGTCCAGGTGATAGATGTCCTCGTTGCTCAGCCCGATAACCCGCAAGCTGTTTCGGTGGTAGCGGTCGAGGGCCGCCTGGAGCATCCCCGGCGTGATGGCCTCGTCCCAGCATTCGATGTAAACGTCGCCGGTGGGCAGGTAAAAGGTGGCGGTGGCGGCGTCGTCCACGGGCAGCCGCTTCTGGTAAACGTGGACGATCCCGAACATGTAGAGCCAGTTGTCCACCACCAGCTCCTCCCGGGTCCAGACGTAGTGGCCGTCGGTAGCCCGGTGTCGTGGGCCGGTGGGGGTTTTGGAGGGCTCCGGGGAAGGTGTTATCGGATCAGCCGTCAGGGGTTGCCACCAACTGATCTCCGCCCCTCCCGGCCGAGGGGGCGGCTCGGCAGAGTCGGGCGCCGTCGGCTCCGACGGCGGCGGGTCCGGCTTTCGGAGCAGACCGTTTTCAAACCGGCCGCTTTCCCGGCTGCCGTCGGGATGAATGACTACCCCGTAACCGTGGTAGCGGTCATCGGCGAACCCGCCTTCGTAGATCGTCCCGTCCGGCAGGGTGAGCCGGCCCTGGCCCTCGTATTTGTCGTTCCGGAGCTGGCCTTCGTAGCGGGTCCCGTCCGGGTAGGTGATGACCCCCTGGCCGTGGCGCCGGTCGCTTTTAAAGCCGCCTTCGTAAACGGTCCCGTCGGGAAAGCGGAGGGTCCCCTGCCCGTTGGAGCGGTTGTTGACGAACCCGCCGCTGTACTTGAAGCCGTTGGGGAAGGTCATCACCCCCTGCCCATGGCGTTTGTCATCCTTGAACTGGCCTTCGTAAACGGCGCCGCCCGGAAAGTGCATGGTCCCCTGGCCGTGAAACCGGCCGTCCCGGAAGGCCCCCGTGTACTCGGTGCCGTCGGGGAAGACCAGCTTGCCGTGGCCGTTGGAGCGGTTCTCCCGAAACTCGCCGACGTACCGAAAGCCGTTGGAGAAGGTCATCACCCCCTGGCCGTGACGCCGGTTGTTCCGGAAATGCCCGATGTACTTGGTCCCGCTGGGGTAGATCAGGGTTCCCTGCCCGTGGAAGGCCCCGTCCTTGAGCTGCCCCTTGTAGATTTTGCCGTCCGGAAAGGTCACGATCCCCTGGCCCTGGAGCTTCCCGTCCTTGAACCGGCCTTTCATTTCAGTGCCGTCAGGGCCTCGCCGGACCTCCTGACCCCGGAATCCGAAGCGTTCCCCGGATGCCGCCGGTTCCTCCTCGGGGGCCGGCCCCGAAGGGGGGGGCATTTGGCGGGCGCGGGCCATACGCCGTTTCAACTCCTTTCCGCGATGGAAAACCGACATGATCGAACGCCTCCGGGACTGGGATCACCCGATTCCCCCGCCGGTCCGATGCGGGGCGGGAACCGCGAGATCCGATGCGGATGCTTGCGGCAACCGGAATTTCCATCGTTATTTCACATATTCGGAGCCGGAGTCAATAGGGGGGAAGGTTGAAG